>CAVEGL010000001.1:0-35249 GCA_963615165.1 bacterium
GCTTATCACTCGCCAAAGCGATACCTGCCATCAATCCGCCTGTCGCTGTCACCGCAGACAAAGCCAGCACCGCCGCGCACCTTTTCTTATTCAACCTCATTTTTTCTTCCCCCTATACAGCACATTCTCACTCAGCACCTCCGCCGGATCCAGATGCAGCACCTTACACAGCGCCACAAACTTCCCCACCGACATACTCTCGGGATTTTTTAAATACATATACAGGCTGGATTTACTTATCCCTGCCTTAGCGCTCACCGCCTCCGCATTCATACCCTGCATCTGCAGCTCGCCTTTAATACGGCGTTCAAACAAAATCCCGCTCGCCATAATCACACCTCCCAATTTCAATCAATTTATGTTATAATTTACTCATTACATACTCATACAGCACCGCCCCAGTAATTCCGCCGGCACAAGCAAGCAAAAAATTAACTACATAAACCATTCATCTCACCTACCCAGAAAGGAGCACTAACCTATGAAAAAAGAAATCATCAATCACATTTTTACCGCCATCGGCACAGCCAGCGCCATCATCTGCTTATTAGATGCCATCCCTCGCTACAAATCCCTCTTCATCTTCCTTTTCGGAGTCAGCATAGGCTATTTCCTCTGCCATTTCATCAATTACCGTAAGCGCAAAAGCTTAGAAGACGCTTTCTTAGATGGGTTAAAAAATCCTTACAAATAGCAGCTACTCATCAAGCTCCTCATACAAACTCCCTACCGGCACTTCCAGCGCATCAGCAATAGCTTTCAGCGTCATCGCATTCGGGATCCTAATCCCCTTTTCAAACTGCACACAAGCAGCCTGCGTAATTCCCACCTTGGCAGCCACCTCAGCCTGCGTCATGCCCTGCTTTTCACGAACTCTTTTTAAATTTGCCGAAATTGATAACATTTTTTCACCTCCAAAATATTGATCTAAAATATTGACAAATAAATATAACCATGTTAAACTTTTATAAAGAGTAGCGATTGAGCGCTCAGTCGCTACTCTTACCCTTAATGGGCGGAGAGGAGATGATGCTCTATGAGGCTTTCCTCCAAAGCATATTTTCGCTTTGCCCTCGCACTTTCTGATGATTGCCAATCAGCCAACCAGAGCTGACGCATTCATCCCCTCTCGCTTGGAGGCGAGTTTTACTCGACAGATCCGCAGCTGCAAATGATGGTGCACCTGTAGGCGATACTACGAACTTATCGCTTTAGCGCCTACCCACCGGTAGGTGCTTTAATACATCTGCAAGAAAGGAATCTGCGGAGTCCGGCTGACCTTTTCGTAGAAAGCCAGCCGTTAACTCTTCCACACCTTTTATAGTCAAAGGATGTGGGTCATTGTTAGAACACAGTTATATTATAATCTACTTTTAAGTAGAAATCAATGCTTAATTTTAATTTTTCTACTTTTGTGTAGATAAAATATTTTATTTCTGTATAAGGAGAATTTATATGTTTTGGCAAAGATTTTATAATCTATGCGAGCAAAACAACAGTAAACCTAATTCTGTTGCTAAAAACCTTGGTTTTTCTACAGCTACCTGCACCCATTGGAAAGACGGCGCCGTCCCTAAAGCTGATGCTGTTGTAAAAATTGCTGATTATTTCAACGTTTCTGTGGACTACCTCTTAGGTCTAACCGACATTCCGGACACAAAAAAAGCCGTCGGCATCTCTACCGACAGCCCCGATGATAATACGGAAAAAGCCATAGCCTATCTCAATTATCTTGCCCAAGCAAATCCGGATGTACTGCAAAAAGCCGCTGAGTATGCAAAATTTCTCGTTCAAGATAATCAATAAACATCTTCTTTTGCATGTCCGTCATTTGCTTATAGTATTTCATTACAATTCCGATCAATTCTTGCTCGTCCATTTTTCTCGCCCTCTCTTCGTGAAAAAACACACTATTATTGATACGGCTGCAACCCTTTCCTGTTAATTCCATTATAACGACATATATCAACATATTCAATAGATAAATTTATACATATTATCCTAAAATATTACAAAAAGCAGAGGTGTAGCTCATGAAAAAGATTTCGCTAATCATGATACTAATAACCCTCTGCTTTACTTTTTCTACCGTTGCTTTTGCTCATTCCGGCAATTTGGTACATTGAATACTTACAGAACGGAATAAAATAACCTCATCGAAAGGAGTCCTCATCATGCCCAAAGCAAAAAAACTCCCCAGCGGAAACTGGCGAGTCCAAGTCTATGCCGGCACCGACAGTACAGGCAAACGTATAAGAAAATCATTCACCGCCCCCACCAAAAAGCAAGCCGAGTACGATGCCTCCCTCTGGCAGATCGAGCGCAAAGAAAAAATGTCAGGCAAACTCACCGTAGGACAAGCCCTTAAGCAATATATTGATAGCAAAGACAACATTCTCTCCCCATCAACCATAGCAGGCTATGAGAAAATCCGCCGCAATCACCTCTTGGAAATTCAACAAATATACATCTCTGACCTAACACACCTGCAAGCCCAAAATGCCATAAATGCACTATCCCTAAACCATTCCCCAAAAACCGTCCACAATACCACAGGTTTATTTTATGCCGCCACCAAAAACTATACCACTGCCTTTGCCAACATCACCGTAAAACAAAAAGAAAAACACGAAATCCAAATCCCGACCGACGATGAAATACACCTGCTCTTAGATAATACTCAAGGCGAAATCAAAACCGCCATAGCACTTGCAGCCTTAGCAGGTCTCCGCCGCAGTGAAATATTAGCCCTCACCTGGAATAAAATAGATTTTGAGAAACGCCGCATCACCATTAATGCCGCCTCAATTCGCGGTAAAAATAATATACCGCAAATCAAAGCACCTAAATCTGTTGCAGGTTATAGACAGATACCTATATCAGATCCGCTTTATGAAGTTTTATCATCTTCCCCTAAAGAAACATCAAAACCTGTCAATCTATACGAATCATCAATCAATCGGCAATTCAATTCTATTTTGCAAAAACTCAATCTGCCTCATTACAGATTTCATGACTTGCGCCATTATTACGCCTCCACCTTATTAGCAATAGGCATGCCCGATAAATATGCTATGAAACTTATGGGGCATAATTCTAACAATACATTAAAGCAAATTTACCAGCATACCATGGCAGATAAAGAAAAACAATTTGAGCACGATTTGCTGGCGTATCAAAACAGCAAATTGCATTCTAATTCGTGTGACATTTCGTGTGAACAAAACATCTAAAACTCTGCATTTTAGTATTAAATTTCGGAAGATAACACCATATTTTAGAATATCACAAGCAAACAAAAAGCCTTGCCTATCGCATTTGCGACAAACAAGGCTTTTATTGTGCTACGGAGAGAGGGGGATTTGAATCCCGTTTTTATTGCCTTATTATAGCTTTTTATTGTTGTCTATGTGATATTTTGTGTGAACTATTCCGTAAACTTGCGCATCAATATCTCGTGTGCTTCCTTGTACATATCAAATAAACCGTCGGCATACTTCCGCGCCATATTTCGCTCGCTCTCTGCCTCTGCGCTGTGAGCAATAGCTTTCCACTTCATTGCATCGGCATACAAATCATTCACCTGTATGAATATCCTATATTTTATTTTCCTTCTTTTTATTATTTATTTCGGTATAATTTGAACATGTTGTTGAAAATGGTTTCTGTCTTTTTGCAATTAATTTTTCTGCATAACTATCTGGGGTATAGTTCGCGTCTAGTTTTCCGATCGGGATATTTAATTCATCAAAAATGCGGTAATATTTGTTCATGATTTTCATCACCTCACTATATACTATATTTTTTTATTCGCCTACTCTACCCACACTTTGCCGTCTACATAATCCACACTCACCTGCGCCAGCTTTTCTATATCCCGCAATTTGATATAATTCGACCCGTTCACATTCACCGCCTTAACCACCGTACACTTACCTGTTGATTTGCTCCACACTTGTAAATCTTTCACTTCCTGCATATCGTCCTCACCTCCCACATGATCACCGATCCACGCCCACACATCAATCAAATCTTTCTCCGTCAAAGGGCTGCTCCCCTTAGCCGGATAGCGATAGCGCCCTTGATGCAGCTCCAAGTGTAAATGCGCGCCGTTCGCGTTCCCTGTCGCACCCATCACACCAACCTTTTGCCCAAGTTTGATACTTTGGCCAACCTTTACCGCCACGCTGGATAAATGCGCATACAAGCTCACCATACCGTCAGCGTGCTTGATGCACACATGATTGCCATAGCTCTTGCCATGCGCATTAATGCTTTCCACCACACCGTCAGCAATCGCGTACACCGACTTATCATCCAAACCCACTGCATCCGTACCGATATGCCAACCGCATTGCCACTTTCCCTCACGCCCAAAAGGACAGGTCACTTTAAACCTGCCCTTGAAAGGATAATCATAAATCATTATCATACCTCCCTATTTTCCTTAAAATTTGTCGAAAAATATATTATACTTATCCGTACCGCCGGAATAGCGGTGAAAGGTAACAGTAGTTTTGTTGGAAACATTGTACACAGAAAAAGAGTCGCTTTCGAGCGGCTCTTTTTCGTTTATCTAAAATCCATACCTTCTCGCCACTGAAATATACTGCTCACTCGTCTTCCCGCTGTAGTATTCCTGCCAAATCACCTGCCGTTGCGGATTAGTCAAATCCTTACGGCTCGCCAAATACTGCGCAATCGCCCGCTTATTCGCCTCCGTTTTATCGCTCGCTTTCGTATAGCGCTCACTGTTGGCGGATCGCAATTCCGCTATCTTCGCATTACTCTCCGCGTATGCCGTATAGTCTATCCCATACTTATCGCATTTCTCCTTACGCTTCTTCGCCACATCATAGTTACTGTCGGGAAACGCCTCTTTAATCGCAAAATAATTAGCCCAGCCCCCTGCATCTTTCAATTTTTCCGTAGTGCTTGCGCCTGCGTCATAGCTTATGTTTCTTCCCTTAAAAAATTCCTTATTCGCCATCTGCGCATTATAGGTATAAATCTCTTTCACCGCTTTAGCCTTATCCTCATCGCTCATCGAGCGGTACACATTCGAGCGCATAAGCTCACTTACCGCCTGAAAATTATCCTGCCCATACTTCGTCTGATACTTCGTATACTCCTTAGCAGTCAAATAATAAGTCTTACTCTTTTTCCCGTCAGCCTTATAGGAAATATACTTACTCCCCATCTTCGGCAGCACACCGCTCTCGCCCGAGGCTTCATACAATCTCTTTAATTCCTTATCCGTTGCTGTCTCTTTGTTAGAAGAATACGTCCCCGGCGAAAGCATATTAAAGGCCGCCCTGCTGACTATATTATCACCTGCCTGCTTGCGCTCTCTGCCCCAGACGTCCACAGCCGCCTCACTTCTGTAGCTCAATCCCGGCACTTTATTCATAAACTGTCGGCCTAAGCTCTCGCCTGTCTTGGTATATTTGCTGTCACTCGGCGCATAGGTAGAGCGCTTCGTCTCGTCAATCGTTCTGGCAAACTGCCCGGATAATGTCGGCACAAACTGCATCACATAGCTCGTCGCCGCGCTGGTAATCATATTACTGATTGCGCCCTCGTTGCCATAGCTTTCTAAAGCACTCTGCAAACTATCCATGCAGCTCATCTCCAGCACAGGATCCGTCACCTTGATTAATGCACTGCCGATATCTCTAAGTCCTACATTTTCGCCCTCCTCGCGGCTTGATATCTCGTCCCTCAAAGCAGCTCCCACAAATAAAGGCATCACCGCAGGCGCCGCCCAGTCTAAAGTATACGTTCCTCCACCGGGCAAGACAATGGCATAGTTCTGCCCGCCGATCTGGTTTTCGTAATTCTGCTCGCGCTTGTTACCCTCATCATAGCCTGCCGACAAAAGCCCTGCCTCCGCCAGAAAATACCCTAAAGCAACAATTCCCGTACCTGTCAAGCCTTGCGTAATCTCGTTAATCACCTGCGTAGCGGAGACATCGCCTTTTCTCAGCAGCTTTACCATATCGCCCAAACCATTCAAAAGCCCCGCAGGCGAATACTCCACCCCTCTTTTTAAGATATTTAAAGGCGTTTTCTTAAACGGCATCAAGGCTTTCACCGCCAGCTGCCCGCCTTTTTCCAGCTTGCTGTCCGTCTGTTTATTTTCAAAATGATTAAGCGCGCTCGCTAAAGCATTCGCCTCCTGAAACGTCACCTTATACGCCTCATCAGCCGCATACCGTTTCGCTTCTTCGGCTCTGACACCGCCTCTCTCCATTTCTGCAGGCTTAATATTATTCGCTTTCATATAGTGACTTAAAGCATAAATGTACTGTCTCCGCTTAAACCACGTATCCTCAGCGTCCATGGCATTCTCATTCCATTTGCGCGCCGTTTCTACAGGCTGCATGAGCTTAGTGGTAAATATCTGACGGTTTCTTTCCGCTTGTCCTCGTTCGCCGTATTTATTGGACAAATCCGTTAAATACTTTCCGTCCGTCTCCCAATTCTTTGCGGCAAACTCTCTTAATTCCTTACTCACCGTACCAGCCGACTTCGTACGCGTGCCATTCTTGATGGCTGCACTCTCCACCACACCTGCCAGCTGGTCATTAATGCGGCTTAAACTCAAATTCAAAATATTGCCCACGATATTGCGGATATGTGTCCTGGGATTACCCAGCATCGCCAAGTAGCGCCAAGCATCAAACTTATCTTTCATCCCCACAGGCAATTGCTTTGCCATATCATCGATAATATAGCTTTGGATCGTCTCCATATTCCCACTGCTGTTGTTTTTATCGAGCATCATCTCCGCATAGCGCGGATTTAACTCCACTTGGCTTTCGCCTGTCAGTTCATACTTGCTGTTTAATCTGTCACGCAAAAGCACCATCTGGCGCAGTCTGCCCTCAGGCGACATCCGCTTCATCATGCTCAAAGCCTGCACGCTCTGCCCCATCTCCGTACCAATCATCGAGGCCAGTCCGATCATCTCTGTTACATCACTGGCTTTGCCCTCCGCCGAGGCTTTCACGATTAATTGCTCCAGTGTCGCTACATCTTCTGCCTTAATGCGCTCGTTCTTTTTATACTTCGCAAAAATCTCCGCCTTAGACTGCTCATAGCCCACCTTAGCGATATTCGCATTCGCTTTCTCCTGCAATTTCTGATTGCTGACAGGCTCATAGACAAACTTACCGCTTGCGATATCGCTCGCCAAACTATCCGCTATCTTATCCTTAGCCTCGCTTGAGACATTCTCGCTCTCCATCGCCGTGCGGACAAATCGGCGCGTCTTATCCCACTCATTCACCTGCTCAGGCACCGCCACATCAACCCTCGGCTCCATGCCCTCATCAATCCTGCCGTAACGGTCAATCAGCTCATTATATCTTTCGCCGTTAATACCGCCCTCATAACTTTCACCGGAAGTGCCACTTCCTTGACTTTCCTCACCCAGCGCATAGCGGATATCTTTCTTACTTGCGTCAAAAGTACCGCGATTACCCGTAGCCGACTTAATCTGCGTAGGCTCCAATGCCACCCACACTGTATGTTTAGTATCCCCCAGCAAATTGCCGCCTGTATCCTTGATACCGTCATAGCCCATATCCAGCATAATCTTTCGCGCCTTAGTCGGTACTTGCGTAGCCCAGCCGTCAGCCCCACGCTTAATATCCTCTACCCACTCTCTCAGCGGATAATCCTTTGTCCAATGTGCACTATCGGCATCGGCAACCTTTCTTTCCTTACTCGCCTGATACTCCAATTCATTCAGCAAATCCTGCGGAAACGGCTTTGACGTATCAAGGGGATTTTTAATATCCAGATACACAGGATATACCCCACCTGCACCTCTTGTATAGCTGTCCCAATCAAGCCCCATATCGTCAAGCAATTTCTCGAAAGTCGACTTTCCTTGACTGTTGGTGCTGTAATTCCACCCATTATCCGCATAACCCAAACTTTCCATCAGCTTATACACATTTTGCAGATTATACTTACCGCCATTATAGCGCAAACCTCGCAGCATCTTATCATACGGCGCATTTTCTCTCACATAATCCTCGAAATTCACGCCCATATCATCTTCCAGCCACTCATCAAACTTTGCCGCCTGCTCCTCAGTCAAGCGCACCTTGTCAATAGTATCCTTATACTCGCCTTTGGCATTTTTAAAACGATACTCACTGCCGTTTTCATAAGTCTCCATATTCCCCAGCTTATCTTTGGCATAGCTTGAAGCAATGTCGGGATTTTCCGTAAAATAAAAACCGCCACTTGTCGCTTTTTTTATATCCCATTGACTGCCGAACAAATTCGTATTGCCATGACCGCTATATACTACCTTGGGCGTACCGTCCTCATTCTTCACCACACTGTCTTTCATGAAATTCTGCAAATTCTCGTCACTGTTCGCCAGATACTTGCTGCGCTTCTGATAATCCTTTTCCCCTTTTGTGTCAAGCGCATATCTTTCCTCAAATTTTTTCGGTTTACTATTGACATTTTCAGCGAAATTGGGTATATTATCAATAGAAGCATGTTGACCCTCGATTGAAGTAGCGGTTTTTCCGTCTACAACGTAGGGTGATGCTTCTATTTTTTTATTTGCGTTTAATTGTATACTGTAAACATATTCCCCATCCGTTTTTTTGCGCACATTAGCGACTAAATCATATACTCTGCCGTCAAACTGTACTTGTTTAACGAAATAATCCCAGCCAATCACATCTTCATGAGCTTTAGCGGTTTTTCCTATATCTTTTTTACTGCCATCATATCTTGCATTTTCAACTAATTCAAAAATGTCTCCGCTTGCGCCTGCATTAATCTTCGCATTATACCCTTGTTTATCGGATAATTTATCACCGTAAATGTTTTTCTTTAAATCGGCATCTTCAAATCTTGCGTAGTATGCCTCATTACCAATCATAAATTTAGCTGTTCTGCCCCTGTATTCATTGCGCATCAGATCTAAAAACTTCTCTTTGCGCTCTCTATAGGGCAGTTTTTTTATTTCATCAGGCGTTTCGTAAACCTCGATACCGTTCTCATTCGTACCTAAAAGCTGATACCTTGCATTTCTCTCCACCCCTGCCGGACTATACTCATCCTTATGCAGCTTCTCCAAACCATTCTCATACAACCGTCTCGCTTTTAAAAGCGCCGCATACTCTCTCGCTTCCTCGGCTTTCATGCTCTTTTTAGCCTTATAAACGGCGATGATTTCCTTAATCCGTTCGAGGACCTTAGCCGCCAGTGTACGGTCTTCCAAAAGCACCTGATTAATAGTCGCCTCATCAGTCAGCGCTTTCTCGATAAACTCCGCGCCTATTTCCGCACGCGCGCCCTCTTCGTCCAATTCTACCCCGCTTTGGCGATATTTTTCGATCTTCTCGGCGATCATTGCCTCAGCGTCCTTACCTGCAAACGCCAGCTTCACAATCATATCATGCTCTTTCGTTCCCTCCATAGCATGATACAGCTCATGTGCCACAGTCACTTTCACGCCCTCATCCATAGGGCGATTTTTATTGATATAGATAACTCCGTCCTTATAGTACGCTTTCTGCACCAGCGGACGATCTACATATTTCACCTGCATACGCGCCCTGACAGCCGCATCGCGAATAAACTGCTTAACCTTGCGCTCGTCCTCCGACTCCGTTTTCGGCTTCGTGCTGTCCTCACCTCGGAGCATTTCATCGAGTGCCTGCTCATACGGAGTTTCTGCCTCATTCTGCGGCATCTTCCACTTACTCACCTGCTCATCGACCATCTGACGAATTTCTTCCTCGGTAAACGCACTTCTGTCAGCGTCGATCACCTCTTGCAAAGCCTCCGCTTCCTCCGCCTCGGCTTCTGTCAGCTCATGCCCGCGACGCTGGGCAATAGCATATATAGTCGCTTCAAACGCATACGGATCCTCGTTAAGCGGGTCAAACTCACCGTTCTCATACCGTGCTTGCTCCGCCTTATACCCATAATCCACAGCTCCCGCAATTCCCTCTTTCGTGCGAATATACTCCGCATTCGGCGGGATACGATAACCGTCACTTTCCGTCCCCATGGACAAATTTTGGTCAAACAATACCTCCAGCTTTTTCGCATTGGCGTTATTTTCCCTGCCGCTATCCTCGATAATATCATCTAATGCCTTATCTATCTCTTTATAGCTTAAACCTATCTCATCGCGCGCTGTCACGATATCTTGCGAAGCAATCCTCCCATGACCGCCGACGAAAGCATCCGTATCTTTCAAACCGCTCTCGCCCTGCCCGAAATAGCGGTTAGGCTTCTGTGCCTCGCTCAGTTCCTGCCGCATACGCTTAGCCTCCGTCACATAGTACGGACGCACCTCGGGATTATCATAGCTAAACGCATTCATCTTGCGCGAGCCGACAGACTTATAATCTCTCTTATCGATGTGTTCGCTCTTGACAGACTGCTCACTTTCTGTTACAGTAGGATTAGAAGCAGCGGACACATGGGGCGCCTCGGGCGTATGCAGAGGGACATCTTGCGATGTCATTCGGTACGTGTGGGGCTGCTTTGTTTTATACGCTGTTATGATTTGCAGTGCCTTATAACTATTATCCGGCACAGCTTCCACGACATAATAACTGCCATTCACCCTTTTGGTGTACTTCAACACAGGTGCAGGATCATTATTCTTATCCATAAATTCGCTTGAATGTTCATTGCTCACAGCCACATCATCATAATTATCCAATACGTATTGAATACGGCTTAAATCATCCAAATTAGACATACTTTTATCAGCCTGTCCGTTTTCACCGTGACGATTTAAAATATGACTCACTCGTTCGTCTTTAATCTTATGCGTAAATCCGCTAACATCTATTCCTGTTAATTCTTTTATATCTTCCGCTGCTTCGCTTGTCGGCTTCGACATGGCAAAGTAGCGTTTTTTATTTACTTTATTTTTCACATCTTTTACAAATTGCAGCAGGCTACCATTTACTGATTTTTCATATTCAGCTTTTATTTGCGGCATATCACTTTCTGTCGGAGTACGACGCACAACTACCTTTTGTCCCTCGCTATCAACACCTATTTGCCTTTTTAAGCCCTCGTTTTCTCTCGAGGTATTAATAGTCACTCTCTCGCCTTGCGCCTCCTGTGCGCCCGTCTGCTCACGCTCAGCCGCCTTTTTCTGCGCCCGATAGCCCAAAGCATTACTGCCGCCGCCTAAAATACCGCCCAACGCCGCCCCGATCGCCGCCTGATACGCCGCCTCGCTAAAAGAAGCATTCTCCGCCGCAGGATTATACGTCGCCCTCTGCAAAAACGGATCCGCAATCGCGCTCACAGCTTCCTCCGCGCCCTCGCCCGCAGCACCTTTCGCCGTGTTCAAAAGCACATTCTTCACCGAGTCATTCGGTGCCATCTTCATAGCCTTGTCCAGCACCCCACGGCCATAGAAACGGCTCAAACCGCCCGTCGCCTTTTCGATACCGGCCTCGAGCAATCCCGTACCTACACCGTATCTCGCCGCCTGTTCATGCGTCGCCCCCTCATCTAACGCCTGCCCATAGCCTTGCGCTGCCGCCTGCGCACCAAACGCCGCCAAACCTGCCACAGGATTCACCACACCTACACCCAAAGACGGCAGCATATTGCCAAACGCCCCGCCTAAATTTTGCGCAAACTCGCCCACTTTCCCCAGCTCGTAGCGGTCATCCACCGCCTGCAAAGCTTTTTTCGACTTTATAGAGCGCACCAAACGCTCCGCATCTATAGCACGCTGTTTTTCCTGCTGCTCCGCCTGCGCCTGTGCCAAGCTTTGCTTATCACCAAGCCCCAGCTTTTTCTTTTGCAGCACACTCGCATACATATCCCGATCTTCCCAGGACATCTTCATCGGCCAGAAAGTCTGTACCTTACCGTACTTTTGGCGCATCTGCTCCATAAAACTGTCATAATCGACATTCTCACTCACCGCTTTTTCAGCGGTTTTCAAACCCTGCACCTTGCCAGTGCCTAAATCCGTCTTGACAAAAGCTTTTGCGTTAGCAGCTGTGCTTTTCACACCCTCCTTAGCACCCACGCCGATACTCGCTAAAGTACCCTTGACGGCGTTATGACTCTTTTCCTCGCCCTCCTTGCGCGATGTCCAGCGTACGTCTCTGCTCGCGCGCAGCTTATCCTCGCGTGCCTCGCTCTTAGCCAGTGTCGCCAAAGCAATCTGTCTTTGTTCCTCAGTCATTATTCCACCTCCGAAATAAAAAAGATTGCTTACTCTCAGCGAATAAACAATCTCCTCATCCTCAATATTTTTTTACATCATTCCGACATACAAAGCATACGCCTCATCCACACTTATACCGCTTGCTTTTGCCATATCGCGCACCTTCGTAGCCTCCGAAGCCGATAAATTATAGCTTTTCTCAATACTCTTTATCTCATTGGCATAATTATTTCGCGCATTGCTCGTTCGCTGTACTGTTTGACTGTCTTGCACCGTAGCCGCCTTAGCCACTTGTTGTACAGGCTGTTGATAGACAACGCTATCATCTGCATACCCACCATAACTATTTCCGCCCCCGCTCGATGCACTGCTTCTTGTGCTGCCTCCGCTGCTATAGCCGCTGTATGTCTGCGGCTCTAATGAGCGCAAATAATTCTGATACTGGCTTTGCGTCACCCCATACACCGTCTCAATCGCAGGCGACCAAATACCTAAACTCATTGCCGCATCAGCCTTAGTTTTCGCCTGATTATAGTTAAGCTCCTCTTGATTTTGCTCCTGCTGAGCCGCCCACTCACGCTCATACCACTGATTCTCTAATTGCTGCTGCGCCAACCGGTCAGCATACTGCTGCGCCGCTAGGCGATTTTGATAGTCCTGCTGATACATATCCGCCAGCGTTCCCGCACCGCTTAAAGCCGTATCCGCATACGTCCCCGCCAAATCATTCAAATACTGCTGATAGTTATTGCTGATCGTATTCAAATTATTGCCGTAGTCCGCTGTGAGGGCAATATTTCCTTGCTCACTATAGCCACTATCCTGCAAACCGCTCGCCGCATTCTGCTCATTCAAAGCTTTCTGCCCCAGCTTCATCGCCACATACGCCTGGCGCTTCTCCCGATCCGCATTCTCCGCAGCTAATCTCTTTTGCTCATCAATCCGATTTAGCTGTTCCTCTAAAGCCTTTGCGTAACTGTCCATATAACTCGAATATCCTAAATTCCCGCTTGAACTGTTTCCGTTTCCGACATAGTTTGTCCCGCCGTTTAAATTCTGCCCGTTATAAATATTCATATCCCCGCGGCCGATATTATTAAGCGTGCTTTTGAGCTTATTATACTCATCGCCGCCCACCAGATACTGCTGACTGCCCACCGTCATCCAGTCGCTCCCGGCGTCGTTCGCCTGATAGCCCAAGCGATTTAACTCCTTTTGGATATCTGCCGCCGACAATACATAATCCCCATTCGCGCTCTTGGTCCCGATTCGCCCCATCAGCTTCTCCACATATTCATCAGCCGCTCCTGCCTTTGTCGGATCTCCTCCCGCTTGCTTAATAGCATAACTCATCCCCGGCGTCACCTTATCCGCCGTATAATTATTCTTAAACGTCAACCCTCCCGACGTCGTATATGTCCCGTTTCCGTTATCCTTAGTCGCACTCCCCGGAGTATAGCTCCACGACTGTTTATACTCATCTTTCGGCGTATTTATTTTATATGCCATCCGTATCCCCTCCTAAAAACCATACAAAAAAGAGACGCTCTCACGTCTCTCATTTATCACGATAATGTGACCCGCACTGCACTATTTTAATAACATCACCGTCAATCCTATATACTATCCTATTGCAGTCGTCAATCCTCCTGCTCCATATTCGCCTCCGAATAAAACGGATCCGCCGATACTTCAAAAGGTATTCTTTTCTCCCTGCACACCTTCGTCGCAAAAATCGTAAACGCCGTCGTCATCGACATCCCCATTTCCCTGCAGGTCTTCTCCATATTCTTTTTCAATTCTTCATCCATCCGAAAATTAACCATAGCCTGAGCCATCATTCATCACTCCTTTTTGCTATAGTATATACAATCGTAAAGCATTTGTCAATATATTGCTTTATATATTTTCTATCTCATCCCTCAAACTCTCAGGCACCTTATCCATACTTATCTTGCCTTTCTCTAATAATGACCGATACGCCATAATTAACCGCTCCCTCGCACTCATACTCCCACCTCCGCCATATCTAATAACGCCTGCTCATACCCCGCCTGATAAGCCGCGCTTTGCTCAATATTTTTTTCCGAATCATCGTCGGCATCAAAAGCTTGCAAAAGTCTCTCGTACTCACTCTCGCTAATCTCAGCCAGATTCATCCCAAGATTGGCCTTTTCATGCACACACCGCTCAATATACTCCACCTCATTAGCCTCATTCACCTTTTTATAATAATACATCACCATCACTCCCCATCAATAATACGCTATCTCATAGCTAACCACAACTGTAGTATAGCTCCCGCTTTTTGTATTCGTGTTAACTCCATAAATATCCAGCTTCTTCTTATCACTGTTGCGTTTAACATATAATTTTACATAAATGCTCTGGTCTGTATACTGTATCATATCATTATCCGCGTCAAAACTGTTCCGCTTTACATCCGCCGCGTCAGACTCACTGTCAATTAATCCGTTTAAATAATAATTATTGGCAAAATCAAAGAAAAAGCAGCTGCATCTGGAATCTAATTGAATTCTAAGCGTAGCTATTTCTCCATCTGCCTCTATCGATGTTAAATATTTCGGCGTTGTCGTTTGCGAATATAATTTCACTGATGTTGTCGTTCCTGTTTTCCAGCCCTTATAGGTCTTATTTCCTCCCGAGCCTCCTTGCCCATGTAAAAATGCTTCGCCCATATTCTCATCTCCTCATCTGATAACTTCTATTTGCAAGCTAATTGCTTGGGTCGGCTTTTCTTCAAAACAAGTAAAGGTAATCTTTCCTGCGCTTGTAATTGCCTTACCGACCATATTCCAAGCTTTCTTTTCTAAGATCGCCGTAGCATTGGTATCCGAATAAATCGGTGTAATATGCGGATTATCCGTAGCTAAAATCCCGCTTATCTCCACTTCCTGCGTATACGGCGCACTCGTCCCGCTCCAGCTGGTTGATAATGTCGCCGTATAGCTTGCTTTGGTCGGCACATTCGTCAGCTTCTCGCTAACCGCGTCAAAAGCATCATTTACCGTCGCATTAGTATTTAATCCTAAATTTGTCACCACGCTGTCGCCCACATGGATCATCGCGATATTTTGCAGCCATGCTTTAGCGTTAGTTAAATCCAAAATCACCGATATCCGACAATTTTTTGCGAAAAATCCCGCCTGCCCCAGCACACTGCGGTTTCTACCGTCCACTATATCAAACGTATAACTGCCGATTTTTATTCCCATCATATTAAGCCCTGCCGCAGGCGTGACAAAACTTACAATCGTTCCATCCTTGATTTCGGCTCCATCAGGCAAAACTATATTTGCTACAGTGCTTGTACCTTTCAAAGTCGCGGATACCGCAATATAATAATCCTTATCGGGTATCACCGCTGCCCCATTCACCGCCTCCCCGGCCGCATTATGTGCCGTATAGCCTTGGAGCAAACTTTCCGCCGACACCGTATCCTCTGTCAAATCAATCAAAGTTTCTCCCGCGTATTCTACCTTACTGACCGCCATCACCTCACCCCGCAATCGTCACCGTTGTACCGCCTGCACTGTTTGGCGCCTCCACATAAGGAATAGCCTCCACCGTCACACTCGATAAAGCATCATAGCCACTATCCGCCTGCACTGTTTGCGCCACACTCTTAGGTGTCACCGCCTTAGCCTGCAAGCTCACACCCTCGCCCGAATAGCTGCCCTCCACACCTAAAATCGTCACACCTTGCTTAATATTCCCCGCGACGATTTTCGCCTGCTCCGTACTCGCAATTCCTACTTTGCCCGAGCCGTCATGATAGCCCTGCGGCACCGTATACTGCCCCGCTTTGGTACTTATCTCTCCTGCGACAGCTCCGTTGTTGGGCATCGTACCGATAAGCTTTTGTCCGCGCGCATAAGCTGTCTTATTTTTCAAAATCTCCGCCACCGCCGCCGTCGCATCCTGAGTGTCGCTGTCAAAAGTACACGTCCCCACTACAGCCTCGCCTGATTTATCATGCGCCGTATAATTCTTTAAAAGCTTATCCGCCGACACCGTATCGCCCGTCAAATCAATCAAAGCCTCACTGCCGTAAATAACCTTACTTACTCCCATTTTATAGCCTCCTCCGCCACATAGCAGGTCACTCCGCCCGCCTCATTCGTCACTTTATAAAAAGGTACCTTATCCACCGTCACATTATCTCTCATCGTCTTATCCTTAGTCTCCAGCACCTGTGCCTCATAGGCTCTAGGCACCGCCTCATACGGGCCATCGTAAACAGGAGCCGTGTAATTAAACACCGCCCCCGTCATACCACCCAAAGCCAGCTTTTGTTTATTTCGTGCTTCAGCGCTTAATCCCCCCGCATTGCGCATCCTCATCTTCATATCACTTCACCGCCTAATGTATCCAAAACCAAAACTCTATCCTTACTCGTCCAGTCCGTCCCACCTCCATCATATCTTACTAATATTTGCACCACTGCCGCCATATTCGGATAAAATTGCGCCGTCTCGCTCCCTGAGAGCTTCACCATCAGCACATTTTGATTGAGCTGCACATTCATATCCCCCAGCTTTTTCGTGAGGATTACCTCGCCTTTTTGCGCCAAAACCACCTTACAGTCTTTAATTGCCCCTGCCGTATCATCTAACACAAATTCCAGCACCTTATCTAAACCGCGCCTCATCTCCACCATCAGCGCATCACCTCCACCTGCAAATGCAAATCGCTTAGCGGCTTCTCCTCCAAGCAAACAAACAATATCCCGCCTGCCGCCGCCTGCGCATAGCTTATCTTGCCGTACTCCTTAACCTCAGCCAAATAAGCATCGCTATCCCCCTGATAGCTTAGCCCGATATGCGGATAATCACTCGCTAATATCCCGCTCACCGTAGGAGAGGCTTGATAGCTGCTTCCCACCTGCGTCCAGCCTGTTTCCAGTAAAGTCACGCTTCTAATAAGCCTATCCATCCCCGCCAGCTTATTTTTCTCGGCATTCGTATAATCATTCGCGGATAATCCTTTTCCTGTTTCCTTATCCACCTTAGTATTAACTAAGCTTCTCACACTTTGAAACTCATTATAAATCGCCTGATTTTTCACCGGATTAGGAGAATTTTGCAGCACACTATCCACCACCACGCCGCCTGAAATACTCATATCCTGCAGCGCCTGATACACCCCGCCCGAGGTCACGGGATTAGTGCTGTTAATTATCGGCGTAGTATCAAAGCTAAGCACATCCTGCTTTCCATCCGCCGCCGTCTCAGCCGCCAAAGCTTTTGCTATCGCCTCGGCAAGCACCCCCGCCACATTCTTCGCCTCAGCACCATTTACACTCGCCCCGATTTCCCCCGCTCCCGTCAAGGCCATCAGCGCGTCAAGCACACTGTTAAACCGTGCAATCAATAAATTACTCAAAGCATCAAATCTTCCCTTTAAATCCTCCGCGCTCATCCCATCCGCCGAGGGCTTGTCGCTTAGAGAGCTCACCGTCTTACCCTCAGTATCTTTCGCCGTAATCTTTAAATCATTAATAGAAATTTTAATCATCTCCAATCAAGTCCGTTTTTTTGGACACTATATTTTTTATAATAAAAGTATATCACATAAAGGAGGTGTCATTTTGCTTAACAGAATAAAATCGGCGTTTCTCTTTCTCTACCGTGTCTTTGATAAAATTTACAAATTTCGGATGAAATACTTTTACACATCCGTTTATTTTCATTTCAAAGACGATGATTAATTCTTAAACCTACCCGTCAGAGTATATAAAGCCTCAAAACCATACATTCCAAACGGTTCCGCCAAATTATTCGCAAACTTAAACTGAATAAGCATAAAACGTTTCAATCTGCTGTCCGTCGCGATCACCACCGGCGACTCATCCGTGCGGAAAGTAAAGCGCGTAAAATCCACATCATTAAAATCAAAAATATCCACCGCATTTTTCTCGCTCGTCACCCTGCGGCTAAGCCCCCTCGCCCGATAATACACCTCCACACTCGAGCGGCCGTAGGGCGCTAACATCACCGTCAAAGCGTCTAAATTCTTCCACTCATTCATCCGATCGAAATAAAAATACGGCGTACACCAGTAGCATTTCACCGCCTCCCCATCATCTTGATAGGCATTATGACTCGCACTGTGCTCATTTGCCTTAAAAAAGCGCTTAATCTCCCCTGTCAGGGTACCGAAATATAAATTTCCGCCGTACTCCCACCAAACCCTCGCCGAAATATTGTCCAACTTATACCACTCATACTGAAAACTCGACATCGGAGCATTACTCTCATACACCTTTTGCCGACCGTCAGCCGCATACACCACCCCGTCTCCCAGCGACAAGTAATAATAATTCTCATACTCAATCGCACAAGCATTTCTTAAATCATACCTGCGCAAATCCTGATTAATAAAATAACTCCGATTCTCCGCATACTTCTCAAACGTGATCTCCTGCGTTGTAATCGCATACACCCCGTCTGCCGTCAGATACACAGGCTCCCCCGCAAAATCGCAAAAAGCATATTTTGATACCGCTCCGTTAGAGTTAATCCCCGCTTTCACCGCAAATACCGCTTTAGAATTATAATCCAAACTCCCCGAAATCAAAAAAATACTCGCGTCCTGCCCGTTATCTTCCTTATGCACCGCCAGATAGTCACTCACTCGGCTAAAGCCTATCACCTCCGAAGCATCAGCTCCCACCGTCAAATAACTTTGGTTCGGAAAATACAATAAATCATCCAAACCGCTGTAATACACCTTATTCGGCTTCTCGGGATTACCGCTCAAAAATAAGCGGTTCGTATTACCGCCCACGCCGAAAAGCTTACCCACCGTACACTTATTAATCACCCCCGCGCCCTCGTTTTCCTTAGGCGCGACATAATAACCTATGCGCACATTATCCACATTCTTCGGCACATCGCTCACGCTTGATTTCGCAATCGTAATACACCCTTTACTCCTATCCGTCGCCGTAGGCGTAACAGCCGACCACTCGCCCTCATCATTCACCTTTTCTATAACCAGCCACCCATCGGCAGCTATCTTCCCCTCGGGCACATATAACTCAAAACTATTATTTTCGCTATCTGGATTTATCACAAAATTAATATATCTCTTTCCCGTAAGGAAATTCACCTGCTCATACGTTGTTCCCCCGGGCGGCGCTTGATCAGCGTTGGCATTAATCAAAACCGTCGGGATAAACGCCTCATCCTCCGCTTTCTTAAGCTCTAAAGTATCGTCAAACTTTCCGTAAATGCGCATCGACTCGCCGTCAAAAAGCGCCAGCTTGCCGTTATACTGCACCCCATAACTTCTTTTATCCGCCATATCAGCCGCAACTTCCGCAAAAGTATTCGCCGTCATATCCCACTTTAAAAGCTTATTTCCCGCATGGACCAATATTACTTCATCATCCGCCGTCTTCAAGCGATGAATACCGTTAATCCGCCCCTCGGCCGTAATAATAGTCTCATACCCCGTCCGTTTCACCGGCTTGCCCGCCAGATCAGAAATGATATTCACACAGTCAATACTTCTGCCTTTAGAGACACTCACCTTAGAGTTAGCCAAATCCAAACCTTTAAAACTGTCCACATTCAAGCGATACTTCGTTCTGCCATTCGCGAAATAATTAGCCATCTATCTCGCCGCCCTCCGCAACATTCACCACATCGGTATACATACATCCCAAAGCCCGCACCTTAGCATTCTCATACATCGTCCCGTAATAATCCGCCAGCATTTGATTATCCTCCTCTCCTGCCAGTCTCGCCGACACACCCTTACTCACCACATTTAAAAGCACATAATTACTGTAATTAATCTCCTCATCCATCACGCTCACAAACGGCGCATCTAAAAGCATATCCAAATCATTCATCCGCCTGTAGCATTCCTCAGTGTTCAAACACTCCGCCAGGCATACATTCAAAATCCCCAAAAAATACTCACTCGCAATCGGATTACTCTCTTTCGTATGCCCTATCTGATTCAAGCACACCTTTAGTAAATCATCACCCGTCATCGTCATACCCCCTAATATAAAAAAGAGAATCATTTACTCTTGACGAATAAATAATTCTCTGGTAGAATAACATATATAAAAGAGAGTTGCCGCAGGTGCTACCAACACCTACTTAGACGGTTTACTCCTCGGTTTTGGTGTTTGAAACAACCGCGACATTGGAGATGGGCGGTTGTTTCTTTTTGCATTAAAAAGAAATTTTACTTGTCAGACTTTGACAAGGTGATAATCCCGATAATCACCAACAAAAGCGTTAAAACTTCCATTGTTGACATGAGCCTCACCTCCTCTGATGAGGAGCAAACCGCCTATGGTTAAAACCGAACAACTCTCTTCTGCTATTTTACCATATCTTACATATTTCGTCAATCTTTATTTAATCTCACACTTTCCCTATGTACTAAAGAGGCACTTTTCAGTGCCTCTTATTTTTTACCCTCTCTTACGAAATCGTGCTTGTAACCACGCCCGACGGGAAATCGCTGCCGTAGGCCACAGCCTTAACCACAGTCCCCGCTGCCAAGCCGCTTAATGCTGCGGAATACACCTTAGCCGACTTCGAGTAGCGCGGATCAGAGCCATCGGTCGTATACTTGATGGAAGCAGCCCCGCTCGAAGCGATAGTAGTACTGCCGCCGGAGGTGCTGACAGTCGGGTCAGCCTGCACTTTACCGGACGCTACCCCGGCATAAATACCCATCGCCCGAGTACCTAAGACAAACGCGTCAAAGTAATATCTCCCCTCCAGCAAAGAGCCATCCAATCCCGCTACCTCTTTCAAGATACGCTGAGTTTTAATCTTCACCGGCATAATCCCGCTGTTTTTATACATCACGATAAAATAGCAGTCCTCGGGCAAGTAGCTGTCAGGCACTTTAACTACCGTCATATCCGCGATCTGACCAACCACGCCTTTACTCAGCGCCTTATTCGCCAAAGTATCCACCGCCAAAAACTCGCTCGACTGTCTGAGCAAATTATACATACTCGCCCCGATATACAAATAGCGGTTCTCCGCAGGCACCAAAGCATTAGTTAAAGCCGTCTCGGCGTTCATCAGCTCGGTCACGATAGTATTTTTAGTCGGCTTAGTGATACCCTTGACCGTACCCGCATTCACTGCATACTGCTTAAACGCATACTTATCCATAAACGGCACCACCTGCTCGTTCACTTCTAGCCCCAGCATCTTACCTGCCTCTTTAATCATCATCTGATCGCTGTCATTGCCGCGGTCAATCGTAATACTAAAGCCTTTATCCTGCGACATCGTCAGCTCTTGGATAGTATCCTCCATCTCAGTCGGCGTCCCGAAACGATTAGCCGTAGCCTTACGGTTATAATCATTCAGCTCCACCGTCACCGGAGTATAAATAGTTAAACTTCTCACACCCGTTAAATCATACTCACCTGACACATTATTCTGAATATACGATGCATGGGTAAACTCCTGCAAAATCTTTTCTGTATACTTACTCGCCAAATTAATAGCCATAAAAAATCACTCCTTTTTTTCATTTACCAGCGGCTCGCCATCAGTCCCTCGAGAAACGGATCCTTTTCCCCTCCGCTCATCTCAGGCTTAATGCTCGGCGCCGCACTCTCAATATTTTTCTTTTTCTGCTCATACTCGGCCAACTGCTTTTTCATTTCCTCGTTAGCCTTGCGCTCTTGTGTAAGCTGATGCCGCGCCCATGCGCCGTTAATATCCATGCCGTTGTTTAAATCGGCAATCATATCCGCAGGCAGCTCGGCAGACGGAAACTCCTTGATAAACTCCGGATTATTCATCACGAAATCCCCTACTCTCTGTCGAAATGCCGCCTGACGGCTCTCTGCTTCCTTGCGCTCCTGAGCAGCTTTCTCCTGCTGATTTAAGCGATACTCCATCTCCGCCATCTTACGTGCGGAACTTTCGTTATACTCCCCACTCGCCAAAAGCTCCTGCGCCCTCTGACCGATAAGCGTCTCGTTAGCCCGTTGGTCA
The DNA here is from genome assembly GCA_963615165.1 of bacterium. GTDB lineage: Bacteria > Patescibacteriota > Saccharimonadia > Saccharimonadales > Saccharimonadaceae > Nanosyncoccus. The sequence continues at coordinate 22,207 of CAVEGL010000001.1, forward strand.
AGCGTGCTTAAAAAATCCTCCACACTCACCCCGCTTTGTCTGGCTAAACCCTCGATACGGTCATAACTCCCGCGCACCCTGTCATAGTCCAGCCCCTTTTGCGCCGTCCTAATCAATTCCTCGCGGTTTACCTTGACCTCCTTGCCCAAATATTTCAGCGTGTAGCTCTCCTCAGGCTCACTTGGTTTAGCGTCCTTTAGCTCGCCCTCGCCCTCATTGGCAGCTTGGTCATTTTGCTGTTTTTGTTCACTCTCACCCGCACCCTCAGCAGCTTCGCTTGGTTTAGCGTCCCCGCTCGGCGCGTCACTCTCTGTCATCGCAGTAATATCCGCCTCCGTTACATCAGCGAATAAACCCATACTCTCATCCATCTTCCATTCTCCTCTCGCCTTGGTTTAGGCAATTTTTATCACATCATCGGCATTCCTGCCGCTTGTGCCTGCATTTGCATTTGTTGCTGCCGGATCTGCTTATCCTCAATCGATTTAATCAAATCCGCTTTATTCTTGATATATCCGTCAGGAATACTCTCCAGATACGTCACTGCATCAGGGATAATCCCTAACCGCATCATATTATCCAGCGTTTGCACATTCAAAAGCTCACTCCAGTAGCTCGCCGCGCCGATATCCACCTTTAGGCTCACCTGCTCAAAATCGATCTGTCCCAAATCTATCTCCTGCACAGCCTCCGCCTGCTCACCTGTCAAAGGATTCACCATAGGCACCTTCACCGCCAGCCTCGGCGCATAGCTTCTTTGAAACGCCAAAATAATATACACACAATCCTCAATCGTCTGGTAATAATCCAGCTTCTGCGCATTCAAAGGCTGCGCGCTCGCCTGCTGCACCGCAATAATCGCGCTTGTGTTATCAGGCTTCACATTTCCCAAAGCCGCATCATACACACCCAAACTATCCTTACTCTTTTGGATCGTACTCTCCACCAGCTCGATCGCCTGCGTATTCATCCCGCTCGGCGCAAAAGAAGCAAACAAAGCCTGCTGCGGATTACCATTCACCGCAATAGCCTGCCCCACCTTATTACTCCATTTCGGGATCAATGTCGCGTCATACAAAAGCTTCGGAAAGGCGAAATTCTTCTGATACTCCATCGCCATCGCGTAAATCTTATTAATAAAAATCTGATTATTAATCTGCCCCGTAATCGGACTAATCCCGTGGTAGCTGTTCTTGTCCTTTTCCCAAGGAAACCAAACCAGCGGATAGCGTGTGACATTTAAACTTCTTTCGGGGATAATCACAACCTCTTTCGTACACATCAGCCAGCGGATTACACCGTCCTCACCGCGCCAAAATTTTAACGCCGTATCCGTGTAACCGCTCGAAAGCTTATCCTCGTTATATCCCTCATACTCACCGCCCCCATCAGGCTTAATCTCCGCCCATTCCTTACAGCCGACACTCTTCGCATACTCTTTCAAACTCTCCGTAAATTTCCGCTGCTTGATGATAATATACGGCTGCTCCTCCACCTCCGCCGTCCTTGCATCGCCAAAGACCACATCCGTGTTATTAATCAGCTGACAGTCCAAACGATTCTTCTGCGGATCCCAAAACCAATACATACACCCATCGCCGTCCACCGCCGCATTCTGCACCAGCTGACGCGACTTATGGTTAAACTTCACCCGCTCAAACACATTATCTATCTTCTCCTGCAAAGCGTCCTCCAGCGCCTTATAAATATCACCCTCCGCGCCGAAATCCACACTTACGCCAATATCATCGCTCACCAATTGCCCGATAAAATACCGCACCGACGGCTTTAAAATATTAAACACCGGCTTATCCAGCGAGGGTGCATTCACCCCCTCCCACTGCTTATCATGATAAAAGTTATTATTACGCTTCACATTCTCATAAAGCTTGATACTATACTTATAGTCATCATCTTTCGCGATCTCTTCGAAAATCTTCTTAGGCTCCGTGTTTACCCTCACCACTCATCACCGCCCTGCTTAGAGCCGTCATAATTCATCATATTAGCCCATTCCTTAGCCAATCTCTCTTTTTTGACTAATTCTTCCTTACTTTCACTTTCGCCTGTTTCAGCCCCATCTCTGCCGCTCTCAGGCGATTTTAAAATAAACCTTGCATACCAGCACGCCCAAAGCAAAGCGTTCAAGCTAATTACGCTCACAACCAAGCACACATCCAAAACAATGCTCATTATTTCTCATCCTTTCGCGGTTCACTGTAGCTTAGTGCCTGCGCGCTGTCCCCGACCCCCGCAGTCGTCGGATCCACAAACACACCCAATACCGCCAATGCCACACTCACCAGCATAAACGGATTACTCACCAAAGCCTTAGCTTGCGCAATCACCGCCCCCCATGAGGTAAACATATCCGCACTAACCCCCATCGCCGTCAGGATAATACCACCCAAAGAAACCCAAAACCACGGATTTTTCATGCGCACTTTAATGTTCATCTTCATCTCAATTCCTCCCCTTTTCCAAATCATCGATCCTATGATTAATCACCTTAATCTGCTCCTCCACCACCGGTAAACGCTTCGCAAAGCCGTTATGCTCACGCACTTCTCTCGTCAGCTCATCCAACTTGACCTCCGTCACTGCCTGCGCCTTATTATTCGCCAAAATTACACCTAAAAGAGTAATACCGCCTGTAATAACAGACGATACCACCGCCCCAATAACCGCATCCATCATTTCACCTCTCTACGAATAATCACCGTTTTTTCCTTGTCCAGCCACTCCACATCACAGCCCAAAGCCTCCGCGATAAAGCGCACCGGCACCATCGTCCGTCCGTTCAAAATCTGCGCCGGCACATCAAGCGGCATATCCTTACCGTTTACCTTAGCATATTCGCCCTTAATCGGCAGCTCGATTAAATCCCATTTCTTCACTTCATCAACCATCGTCCACCCCTCCAATATCGGATAATCCCACGGCAGCACCGCAAAACCGTTAAGCCCCCACGTCTTACCCCAAGAGTTCTGGATAACCACGCCCTCTTTAGCTATCCCCATCGCGCACACCTCATGACAGCCTCGAGCGCGCTCACTATCTTTCGGCAAAGGCAGCACCCAGCTTTCACGCGTCTTATAGTAAAACATGTTAAACGAGGGATAGACATTTAAGGTCAACGTAGCCGCCCCATGCTGATACACACAGTCCGCAATCTCGCTCAAATCATTCGTAAACGCATAGGAATTAATCTTATTCTCCGCTGCTTTCGGAAACAAAGGCGCAAGCTTCGCCGAAATATCCGCATTAGGATACTTCGCCGACAAAGGCACTCCCTCGGGCAAATCATGCGCATAACAGATACCGTTCTTCCGCAGATTATCCAGCACCTTGCGCATATACCGCCCATCACCTGCATAGTCATCATCTGTCCGATCGAAAAACGAGAAAATCGGCGCAAACTCATACCTACTCTTGCGCTCTCTTAATTCGTGATAAAACTTCGCCGCCGAAGCCGCCCACGCCGTACAGTCCCCCGCCTGCTGCCTACGCACAGGGCATAAAGCCGCAGGCATATACTCCGCAGGCCGCACACCTAAAGCAATATAATCCCGTGCCTGATAATCCCTCTCATCAGGCGGCGACACCTTAGCGCCATAATCATCACAAGTTACCTCCGCCATACTCCAAAAACACCTCCAACTCGTCCTCATCGTCATAATCCTCAACATCTTTCAAATACCGCGGCACCCTCGCCTCCTCGGGCAGACACGGACGGCTCACGCAAAAATACCGCAAAGCATCCACATTATGCGTCAAATCATGCGGCTCTGTCGCTGCGTCCTCCACATCCTTTTCATCGTATTGTATTTGCGAAACATGCTTAATCAACAGCTTGCAATCCTCAAAAATCTTTAACCTGCTGCTCATTCTCCCGTCGGCTTGAGACGCGGCCTTTAAATACTCCCTCACCGCATACCACCCGGCGATACGTCCGGCTTTCACCTCAACTAACGGCAACCCATTCTCCGCAAAAATCTCCGCACGGCTTCTGCCCGTCTCTTGACTTCTGCTCCATAAATCACTCGGCGCATACGTACAAGCAATCACATCATCACCATTTTTCAGCCTTATCCGCTCACACGCCGCCGAAATAATCAAATCAGGCACATTCAATTCCTTATACACATACGCATTACCCTCATAATCCACCGCAATCCATAAACACGCCAGCATATCCATACCATAGTCAAACACCCGATAGCGCTTCCAATCATGCGGAATATCGAACCCCTTAACCACATGCACATCACGCCTAAACTCCTTAAAGAACAATCCATCGTACACATCCCATTCGCCCTCAAGCCATGCCCTGCGCCTATCGCCCGTATAGCTCTCCAGCTGCTTCACATACTCCCGATCGCTCTCCAAAAGCGCCTTATTATCATACACTGTCGCCTTAATTAACGGCAAATAATCCTTAGGGTCTTCACCCGACAAAAACTCTCGGTCTACAAACAACCTCTTCACCCAAGCATGACCCACACCGCCCGGATTACACGTCAAATAAATCCTCTTCGGAAAATCATTCACACCACGCACACAAGCTTTCAGCGCATCAAAACTATCAAACTCAATCTGCGTCGCCTCATCAATAAAAATCACATCATACTCCTGCCCTTGATAGCGCAGCAAATCCGCCCTATTCGCCAAATACCCAAACTGAATCACCGAATTATTCGGCAGTCTCAAAGTCTTCGACGTATCATTATACCGCGCCACATCCTTTAAAAGCAGCCTTAAAGGCTCGATGTGATTCGTTCTCAATTCATCATATGTCCTGCGGATAATCAAAATCTTAATTCCACCGTATCTTAATGCCAGCACCACCGCCTTATAGCGCACCGTCCAGCTCTTACCACCGCCTCTGGCGCCCCCATACGCCACATAACGATTAGTCGCCGTCAAAAACTCCTCCTGCTTCGGCTGAGGTTTACCTAATTCAATCCGCATAGCGACTCACATCCTCAGGCAGTACAATTTCAATCTTCGTATCCTGCGCCACCTCCGCCTTATCCGTCCACCTACACCAATTCTTCAAAGCAAAAATGCACATCGTCGCATTATACCTCCCCAAAGCCGCCCCCTCCGCCAGCACATCACTCTGCACCTGCTCAAAAGCACTTTTTATACTGGGGAAATATTTATTCAGCGCATTATAAATCGTCTTCCGATCCGCCTTTTCATAATTATCCTCCAGCCACCGACAAAACCCCGTCTGCGTCGGCAACCGTTTAAAACCATCATCCACCACCCAATCACAATACTCACGCCACAAATCTAAAAGCCCATCGCCATTCTTCCACTTCCGCGGCTTCCCCCGCGACCTCTTCTCACTCATCTTCATCACCTCCGCCAAAAAACCTCCCGCAAAGCAAAAGAGCACAAGCTCATCGCTTGTGCCCTCTCACCGAAAGGAGGTGTCTATATGAAAAGAAAACTCCGATATGTTTTAATCCATGCTAACATAATACCACATAATCCACTCTCATACACTCTCATAATCTTTTCAAAAATACTTTTATGTTCTCTCTTGACAATCGGTTAAACCCATACTATAATATACTTGTGGTTGAGAGAGATCACAAATAACGGGGCAAGACGAGAAAGGAGAACACAATGGAAGAAATGGGAATGACCGACTTACAGTTCAAATCTTTTCTTAAACTTTTAATCAAACAACTCGAGGACGCTAAAACCGAAGAGCAAAAACAAGAAATCGTCCAGCAGTTAAAAGAAATGCTGCAAGGATAAAAAAATAGGTCCCGAATGGGACCTACAACCGATAAGAGAAAGGCGGGCTTGCCACCGCCTCTTCTTCTCTCAACCTTACCACATTCTTTACCCTTTGTCAAGCGAGGTGATATTATGAGCAAAGATAATCCCACCGCCAAAGAAAAATACGATACTGCCAACACCCAGTTTATCGGCTTAAAATTAAATAAAAAAACCGACAGCGATATTTTAGCCGCCCTGGATAACAAATCCAAACAAACCGAAATCAAGCGCTTGCTGCGTATCGGTATCGCCGCCGATGTCTAAAGCCTGCCCCATAAGCAGGCTTTTTTTATCCGCAATTCTTTACCACATTATACGCCTGCAAAGCCCATCCATGCAACCGATACACATGCTGTATACTATAGTGCATCACCTTAGCGATCTCCTCCCAATCCAACCCCACAATATACCGATACACCAGCACATCACGCATACTCTCATTCTTGATCGCGCCGATGAGCGACATGGCACGTGCTCTTTCGTCCAAAAAAGTCTCAATCTCCGCCGCCAAGCACTCTTTCAAACTCACCAATCGCCCCACCTGCTCCGCCAGCTTGTCCCCGCCTTGGGCTTTAGGCAAACCATCAGCCTTAGAAGTACACCCCTCTAAAATACATTCTAACTCCGCAATCTCCTCCTCGCGGCGGCGCACCCTCGCCTTAGCCCGTCTCACCTGCCACAGCTCATCCTTAGCACTCATCTATTCTACCACCCTCATCAAAATTATACTCCAGTCTTCTAAACCATGCTCATCTCTACTTGGATAAACACCTACTACTTTGTAACCCCATCTCCCATAAGAATCAAGTTTTTTCACGACATCTTTAGCTGCGGTAAAAGGGTCTACTGGTATAATCTGATACTCGAACTCCACCTACTCCACCTCCGCCAGCCAATATTCGATTTTGCATTTATGGCAATGATCACTTATGCAATACTCACTTTTAAAATTTTTGTCCACTACACACGGCTCAATACCTAAAACGCCGTCAAAATACAATTGCGCATTCGGAAACATCTTTAAAAACTCGCTCTGTCGCGTTTTCTTTGGATGTTCGTCACTCCATTTTTGCACGGTTCTGATAGCAAATTCTGCCTCTTGAATACTCATCCCCTCGCATTCATCGCAAAACCAACTAACCAAACCTTGCTTTAAAGGGCATAAAACCTTTGGATCGGTTAACGATTGGCACATCCTGTTTTGCTCTTTAATAAAAGTTTTAAAATCATTGCAATCCGCCATTTTTTTTCTCCTCTCTTTCTTTAAAATATCTATCTTGCTTCTTATAGCTTTTCCATAAAAGATACATATTTGCGCACGCAAGTATAATCGCCACACTCCAAAAAATATAAAAAGCAATTTTCATATCCACAGTCATCATATCTCCTTATCTCTCGCCCGCTCTAACCGCCGCTCAATCTCCTTTTGGTAGCACTCCGGGCACACCGCATAGCCGAACCCCCACCTATCATGAATTTCCATCGACGTGTAGCACTCGCCGAAACGCATCTCCTTGCCACAGCCCGCGCAGTTGACGATTTTGTTCATATCATCTTCATACAATTTGCACTCCCAATCAGCAGGCACATCATACGGCTCATACTCGCCTTTTTCGTTATTCCACTTCTGCATCGTCATCATCCACCAGCTCCTCTATACTGAAATTGCACTCATCTTTCAGTACCGCCGTCATATCGTCCAAGCTTAAGCGCCCCTCATCTGTGCACTCCGCCAGATATGCGCCCTCTTTCACGATCCGTTTCAGCCTTTTCTCGCCAAAGCCGAAACTGTTGTGCAGGATGTAGCACATCAGCGTTAAGGTCTTACCCGTACCGGCATACACACCCTCGCTAAAGGCTCGCTTTATCTCGCCATTTACTATGGCGTTAATCTTCATCGCTTCCAGATTAGCTTTTTTATTCTTCGCCGTGCTCAAAGCTATACCCCCATTTCAAACACATCGCCATCACCTGTACACACTCGCAGGCGCAGGCAAAGGCTGCATCATATATCTCATCCAGCTTGTCTTGCTTGACTTGCTTATCATGCTTGACATCGATCCACAGTGCATACAGCATACTCTGAAATATACCCCGATTCACACTCTGGCACATCTCCTCCGTCTCCTCTTTCAGCACCGCCCATGCCTCATGCTGGCTGTGAAAATTCCCATGTTGTATAATCGCCGTATCTTTCTCTTTCTCGGCGGCAAACTCTATACTGTCTTTACTAACCTCACAAATCATCGCTTTCTCCTCGCTTTCTTACGCTCCGTTTAAATTCAGTCGACAAAGACCGCTTTTGCCTATCGTCTTAACCTCAGCTTTCTTTGCACGTATCCTTGCCAGCTCCGCTTTAACCTCTGCCGTCTCCTCCCAAAACTCCGGGCATTCCTGCACCACGTAAATATATGTTTCAACCCCGGCCTGCGCCTTGCGCTGACTCTCCCAATTCACACGCTTTTTCATAAACTTCGCCCCCTCGGGCATCGTGCGTTTCTTGCTAAACCAGCTGCATTGCACCTCGCTCAGCCCGCAAGCCCTGGCACAATCCCAGCAAATACTTGAAATCGGTTTTCCGCCTGTCATTTCACACCTCCGCTATCTCTATCTCCACGCGCGGGTTATCTTTATCTGACAGCACCCTTGAGCCATCATGGCTTTTCACGATCGCGCTATTGTCATCCGCGATCACGCCGAATTTGACTAAGATATCACACGTCGCACCCAGTAAATTGCATAAATCCACCTTGCGCTTATTCGGCATATAGTACACGCATTTTAAATTTATCGGCACATCGATATGCTGCTTTTTATCGCCGGTGATCTGCCTGCCGCAGTCCTTTTCGTATGCCTTATACGCTTTACTCGGCGCAATAAACGGCTTGTTTGTCTTTTGGTTAATCCAAATCTGCCCGCTGTTCTTCTTCGTCACCGGCGCACCGTATAGCGTTAGCTTTAACATTCTCTGCGACTCGTTCACGACCATTAGAACGGCACCTCGCTCTCGCTAAACTCGACCTCCGTCCCAAAATCATCACCGCCGCTTTTCTCTTGCTTACCGCCGATAAACTCTACCCTATCGGCAACCACTTCCGTCACCCAGCGTTTTTTCCCATCTTCGCCGTCATAGGTGCGGATCTGCAAACGCCCCTCAATCGCGCACTGTCTGCCCTTTCCCAGATACTTAGCCGCATTCTCGCCCGACTTATTCCACACCACGATATTAATAAAATCCGCGTCCTGCTCGCCGTCCTTGGCATACGGCCGATTCACCGCCAAAGTAAACGTACACACCGCCGCCCCATTTGGCGTATAGCGCAAATCAGGATCCTTAGTCAGCCGCCCGATTAAAATAATTTTATTCACCATATTTCCTCCTCGCATTCAGCTCAATCAACGCCACCGCAGCAGCATAATCCTCACGATTCTCCTTATTCGCCCGCTTGTAAAAGCTGCACTTCTTCCGTGCACACACCAGCTCCAGCAAACCCTTACACGACTTCGTCTCACTGTCGTACAGCAAACAGCTCTTCATCACCTTACCGCACGGCTTAGGCCTCGCCGGTGTAACCTCCGCCGCCTTACACGCCTCACTCCACGAGCCGAAATATTTCCGCGCCGCATGATACAGCGAATCATCAGCCGTCGATTTCGCACAACCATACCTCTCAGCCAAAGCCCTAATCCCCTCAATCACCGCAGCTTTATTCCATGTTCTGTTCTCCATATCTCACTCACTCCGCTATATAGTTCAAATTTCTCTTTGCCGTAGGAAAACTATCCTGCGCCGACCTCGGAGCCGCCCTCATAGGCGCAACTTTCCCCTTATCCAGCTTATCCCACACAATTCCCTGATAGCCGTTAGCAATCGACAAATCAATAACATCCCTCACAGCCTTTTCGCCGTAATCATCGACCTTTTGCTTAATTAAATTCAATAGCTTATTAAACCCAATCTCTTGATAGGGCTTAGATCGCTCCTTGTGATGCCTTAGCCATTCGCAAACAGCGCCTTTCATCTCCGCCGAGAAACGTGCATCAGCATTCACCGCCTCGATTTGCAAATCCGTCACAGGCTTTTTGCCCTTGCCCGTTCCCCCTTGGGGGGTAAGGGGGGTATTATTATCTTTTTCATATTCATTATCATACTCATAATCATTATCATATAGGGTTTTTGAAAAACCACTTGGGTTTTTTCGGTTTTCGGAAAAACCGCTCGGTTTTTTCGGTTTTTCTTTCTCATCAGCAATAACTGCTTGGTTTTCTTCTTTCTCCGCATCCTTACGCGGACGGCCGCCCTTTTGCCCGTTCATTTTATTTTGTTCGCACTGCTCGCGATACTTCTCATTATTGCTGTCAATATCATCTTTAATCACACTGAAAAGCAGCTCCGCACGCAATGATTGAAACTCTATTTCTTCACCCTCATCAGCATAAGCATAGATGGCGGTCAGCACTTCTCCGCGTTCCTCCATATCCAGTTTTTCGATTTGTTTTCTGTACCTCGTGAAAAGCAAAACAGTACCTTTCTCCGCCATCTTCCTGCCTCCTACATCTCTATCTCATCGCCGATTTTTTCTAACTCCTCGGCTTCCACCTCAACCGTCTTTTCTTCCATCAGAGCTTTCAGCAAATCTTTAAATCCCGCAAACTCACTCGTCTTAATTTCACTCGTCTTCGTATAGCCCAAAGTATCCAACGCTCTTTTTACCGTCTCATTATCCGCTATCTTAAACAGCTCTTTCTGCTGGGCGCGGCTGATATACTGCACCACTTCCGTCTCAGGCAATTGCTGTTCCTCCGTCTCGATCTCTGATTGATCATACATCCCCTGAAACTTATCCGGGAAGCACTCGCGCAGCGCCTGCACGATTGCCACCTTGCGTATCATCGTTGCCGGCTTAGACTTCCACATACTATTCTGCTGGTCATACTCATCTAAACTTGCCGAGTTTTTAAACGCCGACTTCCAGCCCTTACGCTCCACCTCGCACCAGCCGCCGACCAGCTTTTCACCCGGTAAAACGATCGTCCCCTCACGCTCCAGATATTCACCCTTAGCCGTCGCCACGCCAATCCCCGCTCGCCAGCCCTCGCACTCCTCGATCTGCGCCGCTCTGCGCGTAAAGGCATCCTTGCCTACTACCGTGCTGGCAGGAGCTTTATCCGAATACTTGATCAAGTACGCTTCACGTAAGAAAGGATTAAGCCCCTGATACTTACACAGATTGATAAACATTGCCACTTCTTGATCACTCGGTCTGCCCGAGCCGTTCGTCAAATAATCCCTCACCGTCTGCGCGTCTAAGCTCACCTGCTGACCTCCGCATTCATAAACCGCCATCAATTTATTCATATCTCATCTCTCCTTTTATTTAATTCGCAAACTCTCGCCGCGTTCCTCAAGCACCGCAAACCGCGTATCGCCCTTTTCGGCTAATTCTCTCAAAGCATTTTTATCCGCCTCATACCTCACCTTGCGCAATTCCTCCGGCAAATCCTCCGCCTCCACCAACACTCTTAAAGGTGCAGCCCCGCCGTTCTTCTGGATACTTACGGTGAATATATCGCCCTTAATTTTCGTTTTACCGACCGCTTTCATTGCAGAGTATAAATTACCCTTAAGCCACTCCGCACGCTTCTTCACCGCCTGCTGACGCTCTCTCAAGCGGGCAATTTCCTCACCCATATTCTCGGCAGACCGTTCCATATCCTTAATAACCTTTGCATAATTCTCCGCCTTATCATCAATCGCCCCCTCGATACTGTCTAACGTATCGATCAGCGTCTGCTCGTCCGCATCTTCATCATATAGCAAGCTCAATAACCACGCATAATCATTACTCAACTCATATAAACTATTCACTTGACACCTCTCCCTTTCTCATGCTATACTTTACTCGGATATTTTTACTCTATCGCCCTTGTCGGAATGCCCGTTCCGCAGGGCGTTTTTTCGTTTCTGCCTCATTCAGCCGATCACACATCAGCTTGGCTAATTTCCTGCGCGGCCACGTCCCCAGCGCAAATTCTTTTTCACCGTTACGCCAGCGGACTATGCGCCACATCCCGCTTTCTTCATCGTGCCACGTGCGCCACATCTACTTCACCGCCTTTAAAATCCGCGTTATCTTCCGCTTCACTCCCGGCTGACTCTGCGTATAATAATCATTAAAATTTGCTACATCATAGCAAAACAGCTTCGCCAGCGGGCATTCCGTCGTGATGCACTTTGGATAGTGCTCAGCGCACAGCTTGCCCTTTTTCGCCAGCAGCTCCTCGCTTAGCCCCATTCTTCCCACCTCTTTTTCTCTCGCACCTCGGGCAGACATACGGACCTATCTTGTCGTACTTGTCGCTCACACTCCATACCAGCCCGCATTTAATGCACGTCAGTTTCATTTTGTGCCTCTTCTTTTGTTTGCTGATACCAGCAAACAAACTGGTTAAGAAATTCTTCCTCGGTCATCCCTAATATTTTCTCAGCAAAATCGTGTATAATCGCCCCCAATTCTTCCGATAAATCGCCACCGGTACCGCGCATACTCACTTGAATATCATCATTTTCCAAAATCTCTGCTTTAATCATCACTCTGCCTCCTCTTTGTTTAACTGTGCCGCGCGTGCCTCAGCCTCCGCCTTGGTTGCGTAACTCGCAAAATCCTCTTCGATATTTCCGCTGTGCATCACTTTCTGCACATCAAGCAATCTGTAGGCGGAATATTTCTTTTCCTCCGGCATCATCGGATTGCGCTTAACTTTCCACTCGCTTTTCATCACTCTGCCCCCTTGTAAAAAATATGTCCGCCTATCCGGCACACTTCCTCGAAATCCTCAGCCCAGCTCGGCGTTACATAGTCCGCGTGGAAATACTCTGCACCGTCAAGGCTTAATATCTCATAGTCGAAAACCGCCGCGACAGCTTCTTTCGTGTCTTGGCTGATTTCCCCACCATATGGGTAGGCAAACTGCTTGTCCGCCCAGATGACCTGCTCGACGCTTTGCCCGCGGTTGATGCAGCGATTATAAATCACCTCTGCTACAGCTGCCTGCCCCTCGAAACTCTCGCCTCGCGCCTCCGCAGCTACTACCCTTTCAATCATCTCCCGCTCCGCATCGGACAGGATCATCTTCTGCGTGGTCAACTCGACCACATACGGCTTGTCCGATGTCAATCTTACATTTGCAGGCTTATCACTCGCCAAAGCGATACCTGCCATCAATCCGCCTGTCGCTGTCACCGC
>CAVEGL010000002.1:0-5215 GCA_963615165.1 bacterium
ACGCCGGCTTCAAAATATTCGCCGCATCCATTGACCCCTCTCTCGCCCCCGCTCCAGAAAGCAAATGAATCTCATCGATAAATAGCAACACCGCATCATTTCCGGTTGCCTCATCAATAATCCCCTTAATTCGTTCCTCAAACTCCCCCCGAAACTTCGTCCCCGCCACCACCGAAGACAAATCCACCTGATAAATATGCTTGCCAATTAACCCGCCAGGCACCTCATTTTTCGCAATCCGCATCGCCAGCCCCTCCACAATCGCCGTTTTTCCAACCCCCGCCTCGCCAATCAATACCGGATTCGATTTCGTCCTCCTCGACAAAATCGTAATCGTCCGTTCAATCTCATTTTCCCGCCCAATCACCGTATCTAACTTCCCCGCGCGTGCCTCCTCTGTCAAATCCTTCCCGAACTTTCTCAAAAACTTCAGATTCGCCGTATTACTGTACTTCGCCTTCTCCTTCTTCAGCTGTTCATCCTTCGTCTGTTCCTCCACCAAATCCTCAATCGCATCCAAAATTTTCTCAATATCCGCCCCCAATTTCTTCAAAATCACCGCCGCCCGTGAATTTGGCTGGCTCAAAAGCGCATACAAAACATGCTCTGTTCCAATCACCGTCAGCCCCTGTTCTCGCGTATAATGTTGCGCCATCCGAAAAGTCAAAATCACCGCCTCCGACAACGACATCATCGCCATCTCCGAGCCGTGCACATCATCCGCTGCCTTATTTAACGACTTCTCCACGTCATCCAAAGTCACCCCCTCCTCGCGCACCAATTTCGCCCCAGTGGAAGTATCAATCCCCAAAATCCCCATCAAAAGATGCTCCGTCCCCATATATCCTTTGTTGTATTTTTTACTATATAAATCCGATTTCTGCAGCGCAAACCGCGCATTTTCACTCAATCGGTTCATAATTTCGCTAAATTCTTCTTGCATAATACCCCTATTATACACAATTAGCACTCATAATGCAAGAGTGCTAATTGATTTTTAAGCATTATTTAAAAATAGCCCAAGCCATCCTCAAACCCTTAATTTTATAGATAAAAACGCTAAAGAACGTCATTCATGTCGTCCGCCCTCGCCTAACCAACTAGAGGAGCCTCAACCATTCACACCTTCCACTCCATCCATCCAGTCAGTTCCTCAAAAAGCACAAATTCCCCACGCAGAAAAACACACCCCCCCAATTTTAATCTTCATTTTTTTCAAAAATGTGCTAAAATAAAACCGAAGGAGAAACAAATGCTAAAAATTCCATCCCAACAACGCGATCCGATAGTGCCACCCATCAGCATTTCCGCGTTGTTCGATATTTCTTGTATCAACCATCTAGGCGACATCGCAGTCGATCAAAAAGACCTCAAAGTCACCCGTCGCCAATTCAAATCCGACCGCGATACTTTAGCCAAAGCATTCCTAAAATTAGGCATCAAAAAAGGAGACATCATCACTGTAGTCACTGGCCGCTCACTGTATGATAGTCTCCTTATTTTTATGGCTTCCAACAAAATCGGCGCCATAGTCGCCTTCCTCGACGAAAAGACCCCTAAAGAAACCCTGATTCATTATTTAGACGACTTTAACTCCCCCTTACTCGTCACTTACCAAAAATCCACAAAAATCATCAAAGAACTAAAATCCGGCGTCAAATCCATCCGCCACACCCTCAACTTAGACGGTTCATCAGATATCAACAACTTCCACATAGGCAAAACCACCGTCCCTCAAATTGCCGCCAAATTCACAGGTCATCTGCCTAAGACCTTCTTTCAGTCCAAAAACGAAGCCCTCATTTCCTTCACATCCGGCTCCACCTCTGGTCCTAAACCCATGGTTTTCACCAACGAAGCCATCATCGCAGCAATTCTCTACTCCAAAACCATCTCCAAGGTCAAAATGTGGGACCGCAAATACCGTACCTGGATGTCTTACGTCAAATTCGACTGTCCTTATGGTCTCGTCCTTTCCGTCTTAGCGCCACTCCTCGGCGGCGGAGAAGTTATCCTGACCCCGGACATTTCAAATGAAAATCTTCTTTACTACCTAGACAAACAGCCAAACACCATCTTCGGTATCCCGCCACTCCTCGAAACCCTACAAAAAATCCTCCCGGAAAACGCCGATTTGAGTTATCTCAAAATGTTTGTCTCTGGCGGCGAGCGCCTAGAACGCGAAACCTCAAAATCCGCTCTTGAATTTCTCAAATCCCACCACGCCAACGTCAAACTTTGCAACGGCTATGGCGTAGGCGAAGCCCTCGGTACCATTTCTACAGGGGTAGGTAATAGTTACCATCCGGACTCTGTCGGTTTAGTCCCCGCTGGAGTCCACATCGCGATTCTAGATCCAGAAACCAACGAAGAACTCGGCTTTGGCAAAACTGGCATTCTTTACGTCACAGGCAAGCACATCCTTAGCAGATATTATAACCGCCCCGAGCTCGACAGCGAAAAAATCGTCGAAATTGACGGTCGCCGCTTCGTTAAAACCGGCGATTTAGCATATGTTTCCGAATCCGGACATGTCATATTAGTCGGACGCTCCACTTTCTTCATTAACAATCTCCCCGCCAAAGTCTATTACGAAGTAGTCCGCGCGGCTTTAGCTAAATCACCCCTAGTCAAAAAATGTTACGTAGTCAAAAAGCCAGACGCAAAACTAGGTCTCGCCTCTTGCGCTTTTGTAGTCCTAAACGAAGGCGTCAAGAAAAACAACGCCACCCGTCGCCAAATCGTCAAAGATTGCACCAATCCTTTCTACCTCGGCAAACGCCGCATCACTCTCAAATCTTACGAATTACCACGCAAAGTCGTCATTTTAGAGGATTTGCCACTTACCCGCGCCGACAAAATCGATTTTCGCAAACTCGAACAAATGGCTAAAGAGCTAGATTAACCCCGCCCAAAAAGCTAGATTTATCCCGTCCAAAAAATCAGATTACGCCCACCCAAATCTTCATTTTTCCCTTCATTCATGCTACAATAGTGTCATTATGATTACGAAAGCTATTATTCCGGTCGCTGGTTGGGGTACCAGGCGCCTGCCAATCACCAAAATCATCGAAAAATCCATGCTGCCAGTCGGCAATCGTCCTCTCGTAGATTATTCCGTACAAGATTTAATCCGCGCCGGAGTCAAAGACATCTACATGATCATCTCCGACACCGAACCCTGCCAAGTCCGCGAATTTTACCGCGAAAATTTGGCACTCAACCAATACCTCATCGAGCGCGGCAAAACCGACCGTCTTATCCTCGCCAAGACTCTACCGGACGACGTCGCCATCCACTACACCGTCCAAAACCCTTCCGACAAATACGGCACCGCCGTGCCAATCGCCCTAGTCGTCGAAGAATACAACATTAACGAGCCGGTTTTAGTATTCATGGGCGACGATTTTGTTTGGAATCCTGATGGCGAATCCGCTGCCACCACTCTCGTCCAAGCCGCCAAAGGCCGCTCTGCTATCCTCGGCGTCGAAATTCCCCCCGAAAAAGTCTCCAAATACGGCGTACTTTCCGTCAAAGACGGCAAATTAACCCATATCGTCGAAAAACCCACAAAAGAAGCAGCCCCCTCAAATCTCATCAACGTCTCCAAATACGTCATGGCTCCGGATTTGCTCCAAAATATCGTCAAATATGTCCACGAACATGATTTTGGTCCCACCGACCAAGAATACCTCATTACCGACCCAATCGACGAATACATCAAAAACGGTGGCGAAATATACGTTGCATCCGCTCAAGGCGAATACCTAGACGGCGGCTCCGTCGAAGGCTGGCTCCACGCCAACAATGTAGTCTGCGGCAAATAGCCACAACATTGTCTGCTAAATTCTCAAACAAAAAATATATCCAAGGCACAGAACCCTCGTAATTCATTTTATGAAGAATATCCTAGCGCCCCACACCAACGTTATTTATTCTTGTAAAAACTTAAACCCCCGCCAACATCGCAATTACGATCAATCTTAACCGACTAGGCAAAGTGAGTAGCATGGAATGACGTTTTTAGTTGTGTTTTTAGATTCGGAAGTAAAAAGATGTGCCCGTTCCAACAGAGTACACCCACTTTAGCAAAATAGGGAATCCCAGCAGAGTCTCCCTATCTTAGTCAAGCTAGTGCGGTTCTGTCAGCGACTTTGGGGATGACATTTTTTACATACGAGTTTCGCACAACCAAAAATGTCATTCACACTGCCCGCCCGCATTACTCAGCCAGAAAGATAGCCATTGATGCCCTAAGCCGCCTCCATTAAACTTCGCCCCCACTCATCCGGCACCCCCTCCACTCCCAACACCCCAGCCACCATAGCCGCCACGTTAGCAAGCCCCGCCCCTTCAAAATCCACCAACCTATATTTCCCGGCATTATCAGTATTGTCATAAATCATCAGCGGCACCTTATTTGTAGTATGCGCCGTCTTAGGGTTCCCCGCCGCATCCACCAACTCCTCCGCATTCCCATGATCCGCCGTAATTATCATCACCCCGCCCAACTCATCCACCTTCGCCGCAATCCGTTTCAGCCCCAAATCAATCGCCTCAATCGCCAAAGTCGTCGCCTCAAGGTCTGCCGTATGCCCCACCATATCGCCACCGGGAAAATTCACCCGCACAAACCCAAAACGCGCCATATTATCAATCACCGCATCTGCAATCTCCGCCGACTTCATCCAAGGCCTCGTCTCAAACGGTCGCGTGTCAGACTTCACCTCTATAAACTCTTCCCCTGCCGCCTTTTCATAACTATTTCCATTAAAATAATAAGTAATGTGCCCAAACTTCGCCGTTTCCGAAACCGCCAACTGCGCCACCCCATGCTCCCACAAAAACTGCTCCAAAGTCTGTGTAATCCGCACCGGCGGCACCAACTGATGCTCCGGCAAATGCGTATCTGAATTATATTCCGTCATCCCCGCAAAATAAATGTTCTTGGGATCAAAATCACCCCTATCAAAATGCTTAAACTTTTGCGCCGTAAACGTCGTCGCAATCTCCACCGCGCGATCTGCTCGAAAATCAAAATAAATCAAACTATCCCCAGCCCGAATTCTCCCCACCGGCTCGCCGCCATTCTCCACCACCACAAAAGCTGGCAAATCCTGATCTTGCAAGCCGGGATTCTGCCGCCGCAAAGCCAAAATCCCCTCCTCCGCCGACGCAAACTGATACTCCGCTTCCCCCTGCACCATCATCCTAA
>CAVEGL010000002.1:5225-9303 GCA_963615165.1 bacterium
TCCTAAACCCCCGCTCTACCATCCCCCAATCATTCTCATAGCGATCCGCCACAGTCACCATCCGCCCGCCCCCCGAAGCAATTCGAATATCCGCTCCTTCCAGCTTTTTCGCAAACTCCATAAACCGCCGCACATATTTCGGCTCCGACTGCGGCGCTACATCACGCCCGTCAAAAATCGCATGCACCCGCATCCGTCTCACCCCCTGCACATAAGCCCGCTCTACCATTTTTTCTAGCTGCCCAATATGGCTATGCACCCCGCCATCCGAAAATATCCCCGCAAAATGCAAAGTCCCCGCCGCCACTTCAGCCCGCCGAATTGCATCCTCCAAGTCAATCCTTTCATTATACCACACTTCCGCTTTTTTGTCAATGCCATGATACGTCTTGTCTCCTTTAAGTACCCACGAAATCGCCCCCCGCCAAGCCTCCGACTCAAAAATCTCCCCTGTTTCAAAAGCCTGCTCCACCCGCAACACCCCCTGCACAAAAGCTCGCCCCGCGCCCAAAGTATTATGCCCCACTTCCGAATTTCCCATCTGCCCCGCCGACAATCCCACCGCTTCCCCCGAAGCCTCCAGCGCCATACAAGGATACTTGCTTGCCACCTCACCCAAAAACGGCGTCCTCGCCTGTGCCACCGCGTTCCCCTCTCGCCGTTCCGACATTCCCACCCCATCCAAAATCGCTAACACCACTGGTCCATCATAATGTATTTCATCCATAACCATATTATAACACTTTCTCCAAAAATTCTTGCGCTCTCTTCGTTTTCGGCTTAGCGAAAAACTCCTCCGGCTCACCCTCCTCAATAATCTTCCCTTCATCAATCAAAGCTACCCTTGTCGCCACCTCCTTCGCAAACCCCATTTCGTGCGTTACCACCATCATCGTCACGCCAGTCTTCGCGATCCTCCGAATCAATTCCAAAACATCCTTCGTCGCCTCCGGGTCAAGCGCCGACGTCGGCTCATCAAACAAAATCACCTCCGGTTCCATCATAATCGCCCGCACGATTGCCACCCGTTGCTTCTGTCCGCCCGACAAATTTATTGGATATTCATCTTTCTTCTCTGTTAAATCGATTTTTCGTAGCAATTTTAGCGCCTTCTTCTCCGCCTCCACCTCTGTCATCAATTTTAATTTCACCGGTGCAAAAGTCAAATTATTCATCACCGTCATATTATTTATCAAGTTAAACCCCTGAAAAACCATCCCCACCTTCTGCCGCACTTTATATATATTCTTAGACGTCACTAACTCGCCATCAAAATACACTTCGCCGCTCGTCGGCATCTCCAAACGATTTATACATCTCAAAAAAGTTGACTTACCAGACCCCGAAGGTCCGATAATCGCCACCCGTTCGCCCTTTTTCAGTTCAAAATCAATGCCTCTCAACACATAATTCTTTTTAAAATTAATCTTTAAATCCTTAACCAATATCACTTTTCCGTAACCTCCTATCTATAGAATTCACCACAAGCGTAATCAGGTACACCACCGCTAGATACATCAACGCCGCCACAAACATCGGCACGATATAACTCGCCATATTTTTACCGGAACCAATATCCTTCGCCGCCATATTTAAGTCGTACATCCCAATCATACTCACAATTGCCGTCTCTTTCACTACCGTCACTACCTCACTCCCAAACGGCAAAATACTGTTTTTTAAAGCTTGCGGCACCGTAATATACCAAAACACTTGCATTTTCGACAACCCCAACGCCAAGCCAGCCTCACTTTGCCCTTTATCTACCGACAAAATCCCCGACCGAAAAATCTCCGAAGAATAAGCCGCCGAATTTAGCCCAAACGCAATCACCGCCGTCAAAATCTCCGGAAATCCCCGAATTGCAAAAATAATAAAAAACATAATAAAAAGTTGCAACGCCATCGGCGTACCCCGAATAATCGTTACGTAAATTTTACAAATCGCCTTCGGGACCGTCAGCCAAGCCGATTTTTTCGCCACCATAATCACCGCAATCAAAAGCCCAAGCACCGTCCCGAGAATAATCGCAAAAAAAGCAATTTCTAACGTCAAAAGCAACCCATTTAACAGCGCATCGATGTATTCCGGCGTCGAAAACAGCTCCGCTATCTTACCCACAAACTCACCCATTTAGCCCCATATATTCGAGTATTAACCGATCCATCTCTGTCTCGCCATTTTCGTCCGGCGTCAGCATTTCGTTCAAAACGGCATTAAAAGCCTCAAGCAGCTCCGACCGCTCCTTATTTACGGCTACCGCATAAGCCTCTTCTACTGGGAAATCCGCCGCATTATCTTGATAATACAATGGCACCGCCACCAAATCGGCATTTTTCGACACAATATATTTCGCCGCCAATTCATCTACGATCGCAAAATCCAACATACCAGCCTGAATCGCGTCTGCCGCCAACTGATGCGACTCAAACCCCTTCAGCGTCGTATCGGTCCCCGCCAAAACGCCGCTTTCAATCTCATCTTGCGCAAACAAATACCCCGTCCCACCCGTCTGCGAGCCGATAATCTTCCCCGCAAGTTCACTCCAAACCACGTGTCCGTCCCGCAAATTCACCACTGCATTTTTACCATAAATCACATACTGCACCGAAGTATAATACGGAATACTAAAATCCACTTTCTCGAGTCGCGCATCTGTAATCGTCAAGCCCGCCACACCCGCATCCGCAATTTTTCCCGCTTCCACATTGTCGATAATCACATCAAATTCCACGTCTTTAACCTCAATCGTCTTGCCCATTTTTGCCGCTACTCTGTCAATTATTTCTATATCTACACCCTCAATTTCTCCCCCATCATAAAATTCAAATGGCGCAAAAAATGCATTAGTCTCAACAATATAATCCGCCGTCTTAATATTTTTAACCAAGAAAAATCCGCCAATCCCCACCGCCACCAGGCTCAAAAACACCGCCACGATTATCACTAAATTATCTTTTATTTTGTCTATAAAACTTATTTTTAATTGAGGCTTTCGCTTTACCATATTCTCATTATAACACAAAAACTCCAGTCTTAGTTAAAACTGGAGTTTTCTTTTTCCGCCCCTTTATTTAAGCATAGGATTTTTTATACTTATGCTAAAGCGAGAACAAACAAAGCACAACTATATTAGCGATTGCAATTGTTAATACCACCTTAAATGCCCACTTAAACCAAGTTGGGTAATCGATTTTCGCCAGTGCCAAGCCGCCCATAATCGCACCACAAGTCGGAGTAATCAAGTTAATCAACCCGTTCGCCGACACAATCGTCATCGCTGCCACGTTGGTACTATAACCAAGCCCAGCCGCAATCGGCGCCACAATCGGTGTAGACATCGTAGCGAGGCCAGAAGATGACGGCACCAAGAACGACAAGAATATATGTAGCATATAGTTCAGTGGCACAAATAGCATTTCCGGCAACCCTGCCAAAGCATTCGTCGCATTGATAATCACATAAGTATCCATGCTAGTTTGTGTCATCAGTACCGACACGCCACGCGCAACTGCCACCACGAATATCACCCCAATCATATCATCCGCCCCATCGATAAACGTATCGACGAAACCTTTCTCGCCAAATCTATTTATAATAGATATCACGATAGCCATGATTAGGAACCACAACGCCGATTCGTAGAACCACCAGTTACCGAGCGATGCGCCAGTCAGCCAGCCGGTCCAGCTATCAAAGAAAGTAACACCAAACTCACCCCAAGGCACGAATCCTACTACCATCACAAGAAAAGTAATTGCAAACAAGACCAAAGTCACCTTTTGCTTGCCCGTCATTTTAATCTCAAGCTCGTTAGCCTCTTTAGCAAAAGCACTATACTTCTTTTCCGCTATTGCTTGCTCGCGCATTGTCAAGAATGTTGACCCCTTATCACGTTGCACTTTTTTAGCATAGCGGATTACGAAGAATGCCGAAATCGCCAAGGTCGTCAGCCACAAAACCACTGCAATCAAGATTACCATTCCTTGATCATAAGCAATTCCCGCATCCTTCATTGCAGACAACGCCACACCGGTTGCAAACGGGTTAATCGTCGAACCCAGCACCCCCGAACCTG
>CAVEGL010000002.1:9313-11590 GCA_963615165.1 bacterium
TCGCCACACCCACCAGCGGATCTAGCCCCGCTGCAAACATTGTCGCAGCCAGCAGTACATAAAACGCTACGCTTTCTTCCAAGAAACCATACGTCGTACCCAAAATCGAGAAAATAAACATTAGTAGCAGAATCAGCAAATATTCCTTGCCTTTCAATTTCTGCACCAAAATCTTAATCCCATTTTCTAGTGCCTTAGTCTTCGTCACAACTTTCAAAAATCCGCCCAAGACCATCACGAACACACAAACATCGAGCGCATCCGCAAAGCCATTAAACGGCGCCAGAAAAACTTGATATAATTTCGCACCAACTACGCCGGACCCCGCCTCCACCGTACAGCCCTCTTCGCCATTCACTGCTTCGCAGGCTTCCAGAGTGTCATAAGTCTCTGCAACCTCGCCAGACACCGCCTGCTCCACTTCTTCCGAAATTACCGCATATTTTTCGCCGTCAACCATTTCGGCATCAAGAGCCGGATTGCCAACAGCCTCACTATCTGCAGAATCCGTCTCACTAGAAGTTGCTTCTATGTCGTTTAGCGCATCCTCCTCCGCCACAACTTCCGTTAAAGCTTCTTCGTTCACCGTAAGTTCACTAGCGTCCGGCTCCACTGTTTCTGTACTCTCGGTCGGCAAAGCTACATATTTAGCGCTCGGCAAAACATGCGAACAAATTCCCAAAAGCACAATCAGTATCATAATAATCGAATACGCCGACAACATCACGCGTGCGCGCTTCGATCTAGGTTTTTTACTCCTTTTTGCCATTTTTTATTCCTTTTTAAATTTGATAAAATTGTCTTTTCTAATCATCCTCCCGCACCAAGGCCATACTCATACAATGTGTGCCGCCTCGACCACGCGACAATTCGGAACTCGGAACCTCAATCACCTTCACGCCATGCTTTCGCATCGTTTCGTTAGTTACAAAATTCCGGTCATACCCAATCACTACGCCAGGTCTCACACAGATAAAATTCACCCCATCCGACCATTGCTCGCGCTCCGCATCAATTCTTTTACCATTACCACACTTAATCAGTTCAACCCTATCAAGATGCAAATACTTTTCCAACACTTTCCTCAAACTTTGATGAATCTCCACGATCTCCAGCTCGCCCTGCCCAGCAGCTGTAATCTCATAAATCGTCGAAATATCCATAATCGCATCCTGCACCGCAAACTTATCTACATCGACTCGCGTCATCACCGTATCAAGATGCATAAAGCTCCGCTCGTCTGGAATATCAATCGCCAAAATATACTTAAATTTATTATCCTTGTCTTTAAACAACCTTTTTGCAAATTCCGCAATCGCATCCGGCTCGGTACGCTGCGAAATTCCAATCGCAATCACCTCTTTCGAAAGCACCTGAATGTCGCCACCCTCCATCGAATACGGTTCGTCGCGATCATAATAAAGTTTCACATCATCATAAAACGGATGATATTTAAAGATATACTCGCCAAAAATCGTCTCTCGGCTCCGCGTCACCGACCACATTTTGTGCAAAGTCACTCCATGCCCCACTGTCGCAAACGGATCGCGCGGCGCATAAATATTTGGCAACGGATCCAGAATCATCCGCCCCACATCCCGCGTCGAATAAAATCCACTCACATCGCTAATTTGTTTCAATTCCGTAATATCAATTCCCGCAATGCATTTCGCCACTAAATCGCTATTGCTTTTAATCTTGTTCAACAACTCATAGCAAGCTTTTGCTATCTTAGGCGAAGTTACCCCACCTTCCGCGATAAACTGCCGAATAAATTCTCGCCGCACCTCCGGACCACCCGCATCCAAAGCCTCCCCAGTCAAATCCGTCATATAAACCACTTCCACACCTTCCGCACGCAAAGCATTTGCAAAAGCATCATGCTCTTGTTGCGCAATTTTCAAATACGGAATATCATCAAACAACAATCTCTCCAAAGTATTCGGGGTTAAATTCAAAAATTCATCACCCGGCCGATGCAACAATATCTTTTTTAGCGGCGCAATCTCGCTAAAGTTGCAAATGCTATTTTTCATTTTTTTCCTCCTTATGGTTATTGTATAATGTTAAAAACATTACCGATTTAATAGTGTGCATTCGATTTTCCGCCTCGTCAAACACGACCGAACGTTCCGATTCGAATACCTCATTCGTCACTTCCATCTCGCTAATGCCAAACTTTTCTTTCACATCACGCGCAACCGAAGTATTCTGGTCATGAAAAGACGGTAAAGCATGCATAAAAACCGCCGTCGGCTTCGCCAAATTCATCACGTC
>CAVEGL010000002.1:11600-19852 GCA_963615165.1 bacterium
CCTAACGACAACCACACATCCGCATAAATCGCATCCACTTTCCCTTCGAGCGCTCGCAAATCATCTGTCACGGTAATCGTACAATCATTTTTCTCTGCAATCGGCATGCACTTCTCCAAAATCTCCGCCGACGGCGCCAAGCTTTTAGGTCCGCAAGAAATGAAATTCACCCCCATTTTCGCACTCATCGCCATCAAAGAATTCGCGATATTATTCCGAGTATCACCCACGAACGCCAAAGTCAGCCCCTTCATCTTCCCAAAGTGTTCTCTCAAAGTCAAGAAATCCGCCAAAACCTGCGTCGGGTGGCAATAATCAGTAAGTCCATTCCAAACCGGCACCGAAGAATATTTAGCCAATTCGTCAACCGTCTCTTGTTTAAAACCACGAAATTCAATCCCGTCATAAAACCGTGCCAAAACCCGTGCCGTATCAGCAATTGACTCTTTGTGCCCCAATTGTGATCCCGTCGGATCAAGGTAAGTACACCCCATGCCAAGATCATACGCAGCCACTTCAAAAGAACACCGCGTCCTCGTCGAAGTTTTTTCAAAAATAATCGCGATGTTTTTATCCGGAAAATACTTATGCTCTTGCCCAGCCTTTTTTAGCTCTTTTAGTTTTTCCGCCATATCCAGCATAAACAGCAACTCATCTTCGCTGTAATCTAGAATTTGCAGAAAATCTCGCCCATAAAATTCCATATTACCCTCTCCTTTTAATATATTTTTATTATACGCCAAAAATATTTTAAGCACAAGTATTTTTATAAAAATAAAATGTTGTTGGTAATTAAAGCGCCGAGCGGATTCTGTTAGATATTTCTCCATATTTGCCACCAGCCTTAATTTAGGGGTCACCCAACCAAACATCCCAAAGGCGCTATTTACAAAATAATCGTCCCAGCCTTCCCCCTCAAAGCCGCCTCCAAATGTTCAATATCCGTGATTACCCCAGCCCCACCCTTCCTGGCAAAAGCAATCGCCGCCTCCATTTTTGGCAACATCGAACCAGCCTTAAAATATCCATATTTAGCATAATTTTCCGCCTGCTTCACCGTAATCGTATCGATCGCCGCAGCGTTTTTCAAACCATAATTTATATACACATTCGGCACCGCTGTCACCGATACAAAAATATCCGCCTTCACCAATTCCGCCAATTTTTCCGCCGCAAAATCCTTGTCAATCACCGCATCCACACCCTTTAAATGCTTCAAAACTTTCGTGCGCGTCACCGGTATTCCACCTCCGCCCACCGCAATCACAATCACGCCGCTCTTCACTAAATCCACAATCGCCTTTTTCTCAACAATATCAATCGGTTTCGGACTCGGCACCACGCGCCGCCAACCCCGCCCCGCATCCTCTTTCACTATCCAATCATTTTTCTCCGCCAATTGATGTGCCTGCTTTGCCGTATAAAATTGCCCAATCGGCTTTGTCGGATTCCGAAAAGCCACATCGTTCTTATCAACCACGACTTGCGTCACCACCGTCGCAACCTCGCGCCGCCGCCCCTTCTTCAAAAAAGCATTATCAATAGCCTGCGTCAGCCAATAACCAATCTGCCCCTGACTCATCGCCACCGTCGTCTCGAGCGGCATCGCAGGCGCCTTCTCCGACCCCGCCTGCTCCTCGTGAATCAAAATATTTCCCACCTGCGGACCATTTCCATGTGCCACAATTATCTCATACTTACTCGCCAAATCCGCAATCACTTCCCCCACTTTTTCAGCCACTTTTTTCTGAGCTTCCGCCGTGACTTCGCCGCTCTTTTGCAAAGCATTTCCGCCCAGCGCTAACACAATTCGTTTTTTCATGTCTTCATTATAGCACAAAAATCTTATGGTTTTCCCATTTTTACTAAACCATCCGCCAAAAGAGGGCACGCCATAGTTGAGAGATAAATTTGAAGATCGGACTTTTATTTTTAGCGGTTTTATGGTATAATATAAGGAGAGTTCAAAACTAGATAGGGGGTGAAAAAATGTATTTAGTAGAACTTGAAAAAAGCCACGCGGTAAAGAGATTGTCATCGTCGTTGCTGGATACATGGCGACTAAACCGAAATATGCCCAGTTGAAAGATAATCTGGAGCAACACGCGGATTATTGCCTAGTAAGCTGGGCGAGCAATCCGCAGGCTGCGTACGAGGAACTGGAGGAACTTCACACTAAGGAATGTGACGAAAATGAAACAATTTGTCTTATCTTGGTGGGCATGGGGGCAAACTTTATGCCTTTCGTTAGATACGACGATAGGTTTGAAGTGACCCTAGTCACTCCGTACATAGGATTACAGAGTTTGGGAATTCCGAGCTTTGTGCCAAAAATAGTCGTAACGTTATTCTTATGGATAAGCGCACCGAAGCGACCTCAGAAAGCTTTTCTGGGGTCAGCAATGATTAATCCTAAAGCGGAGATTCGTCAATTGGTGTTTGGAGCAAATATCAATTGGGTCGACGCAAGAAAGCGCCCGGTTTTCTTACTTGAAAATGACAAGATCATCAAAAAATATCCTCTAAAGTTCAAGACAGTATACCATTTCTCTGGCGAAAAACACGGAGAAATAGGCAAAAGATTCTGGCACTGTTTCGAGAACCGGATATAAGTCTAAACCTCGCTTTCAGGCGAGGTTTTAATATTGGTCCGTTGGCAGGATAATCTGGATAAAAGAAAAATAGCGGTCGAGCGCAGGACTAATTTTAAAATTTTGCATGAAGCTGTTGTCAAAAGATACGATTTGGTCATAATCTCGCAAAATAACAATCGGCGTGCGTTCGCTGGATTCACCCATAGGCAGTACCGCCATGCTAACTAACGGGGTCGATTTGATTGGTTTGAGTGATGCGCATAGCGCGTCCAAAAAGGTCCGGTTAATCACGAATGTCGCGCAAGTGGCGAACGCCAGCCAAACCCATAGTAATCCCAATGACACTCCAGCGAAGCGGAACAGTATAAGAATCGGCGGTGATTTTGCCGAGTTTTTTACAAGTGAAATATCTCTGACGAATCGTTTGGTAGAGATTATCAATATCGGCAGGTTGCATCACATAATATCCGTTACTATTACTTTCGTCGATGGCCGCGAAAGGGGGCGAGGACGTCTTAGTTGACGGTCAGATTGACGTAAAAAAACACCGGTGTCGTTAACATATGACAAAACTTCGAGGCTGTCAATAATATCTCGATTTTCGTCTTTGGGTGGTTGAACGATGTGGATCTTAATAGGGGTAAAGTTTAGGCTCATCGCAAGCTTAAGATCTTTTTGGTGTACTTATCGCCACGATCGTAGACGTTTTTGAACATATCGAAAGAGGCGGCGGAGGGAGACATAAGAACTACGGGTGATTGGCTTCTGAATTCTGTAGCGGCTAGGGTGGCCCTCTCGATAGCTTCATCTAAAGACTCGGCGAGAATAAAGCGGGAGTCGGAGTATTTTTGGTAGAGAGCGTGACCGGATTCGCCAATCAAAACGACTTTTTGGACATTTGGAGCTGAAATAACTTCGTAGATTTCTGGCAAATCGGCGTTAGCGGTTTTGTCGCGACCGCCGATAATGGCGATAACGGGATTGTCTGGAAAGGAATTGATCGCAACGCGCGTGGATGATGGATTGGTGGAGAAATTGTCGTCGTAATAGCGGATATGGTTCAGCTCGCGGACAAATTCTAGACGGTGCGGGAGCCCCTTGAAGCTAGATAGACCCTTTTTGATTGTGTCAAAATTTTCTCTTAAATATTCATCTGGTGATATATTTTTGTAGCTAGCTACAGCAGCAATCGCGGCAATAGCGTTATTTTGATTATGAATTCCGGGGATTCTAATAGCGGCAGAAATTTCAGCCGGAATAGCGAACGGATAAGAAATTTTGTGGGCCTTGGAAGTTTCGGCGATCCGGCATGATTCGGGGTTTTTGCCAAAATAAATCAGATAATCGTCTGATGTCTGGTAGCGGCAAATGTTGGACTTGGCCTTTAGGTAGTCTTGATAGTCCTTGTGGACGTTTAGATGATCTGGCTCGATGGTACCAACAATAGAGATATGGGGAGATTTGGCGAGATCCCAAAGTTGAAAACTGGACATTTCGTAAACGACAACAGAATTTGGCGTAAGAGCGTCCAGAACTTCGATAGCAGGAGTGCCAATATTGCCAACAAGGTAAGCATCGGCACTTTCAGCATCTAGGAGAGCTTTAACAAAAGAGCAAGTAGTGCCTTTGCCTTTGGTGGCAGTAACGCCAATAATCGGGCAAGGGCAGCAATCGAAGAAGTATTTAGTAATGCTGGATTCGTTTTCTCGACCGAGTGGAGGGATAGAAGGGCTGCGGAAAATCATATCATAGAATGAATAATCTCTCTGTTGATTTTCTGCTGGAGTAAAATTTTGAAAAATATCAATTTCGGCACCATGATTTTGGAAATATTTTTCAGTGGCTTGACCTTCTTTGCCATAACCTAGAAGTGCTATTTTCATAGAATTATTATAACATGGATTGTTGGTTTTGTGGGAGAGTTTAAGCTATCTCCACCGAGGGGCGTGCCAACAGAACCACACCACTTTAAGCAAAAATACTCCGTTTCTGCAGCACAATAGAGACAATATTGAATACAATTAAGAAATTTCAAAATGAAGCCGATTCAGCGGATTTCAGAAAGAATACAAAATTGGATTTTATGGACATTACTAATATTGAGCGGATTGCCAGTAGGCACTTAGCTGAAATTAGCACAGAAACTTTAAAGCAAAAAACAAAACGATACAAAAATAGATGTTTTTCGCTCCGTAGCGTCTATAATTATGCGACGATATCGAATTTGTGATATAATTAAATTGCTCTTGCTAAACTTAGGTCCCTAGCGTAGAGAAAAGTTCAAAGCTGCCGGTATCGTCATTTATGCTGGTAGCCAGGAGCCAATAAAACGGGCTCACATAAATGACTCTAAAATTTAATAATTAAGGAGTCTTTATGAAAAACTTTAACACAAATAAAACAGAAGCGGTCGAAGTTATGGCTCTCTTTGGGTACGAAATGACCCCCTGCCAGCCTCTTTCTTTCAGGCGAAGCGGCGAGAGCGAGACGGAAATCACCGACCTCCTGCAAACCAAGATTCGGTTTGTAGGCGAGACGGCAATTCATATCTTTGACGTTCTGGTCGGACGGGAAAGGATGCGGCTCGAGTTCAACTCGCGCAACCTTTCTTGGCACCTCACACAATAAAAGTAGCCCCGGTTGGGGCTGCTTTTTATGGGGATATAACGGCTCGTCAATTGTTTTTTATGACAGCAAAACGCTAATACTTTTTTAACACCGTTCTAGTAGTTGCGATTTTCACGGAAGTGTGCTAAGGCAAGGTAGCAAAGTTGATACTCAAAGCAATAGGGGCGGAAAAAGGAGGTGCGGTGCTTTTTAAAATGCTATTGCATCTAAAGCTTTTTAAAGTAAAATTGTTCTCGTGACGATGTGAGAATAATAAACAAACCTACCACACAAAACAACAGAAGTCAACCCTGCTTTTACAACAAAATAGCCTGCTCTTGTGGCAGAATAGCCAAAAAGCGTAAAATGTGGTAGAATAAAGATAATGATTTGGAATGAACTAAAAAAACCGTTTCTGATCTTAGCGCCGATGGAAGGAGTGACGGACGTGATTTTTCGGCAGGTGGTAGCAAAGGCGGGGCAGCCAGATTTGTTTTTTACGGAATTTACGAACGTCTCAAGTTACACTTCGGAAAAAGGGCGCGAAAATGCGCTTGACAGACTGCGGGTAGTAGAAACAGATAAGCCGATTATTGCGCAAATTTGGGGGAAGAATCCAGAGCATTTTGCGGAGATTGCGGGGGCTTTGGAGGGGCTAGGATTTGCCGGAGTAGATTTAAATTTTGGCTGCCCAGATAAGCACGTAAATAAAACTGGTGGCGGAGCGGCAATGATAAAAACGCCAGATTTGGCGGTGCAGTGTTATCGTGATGCCAAAAAAGCAACGAATTTGCCAGTTTCCATCAAGACGAGATTGGGGTGGTCTGACGTTATCGAACATAGAGAATGGTTAAGCACGCTACTAAAGGAGCATCCGGCAGCGCTGACGGTGCACCTGCGAACCCGAAAAGAGATGAGCAAGGTGCCGGCGCATTATGAGTTGATTCCAGAAATTGTACAACTTATAGCGAAGATTTCGCCAGAAACCAAGCTGATTGTCAATGGCGACATCAAAGACAAGCAGCAGGCAATGTACCTACATGCTAATTTTCCAGAGGTAGATGGCTTTATGATTGGTCGGGGAGTTTTTGCCAATCCGTATTGCTTTACGGAACATGCGCCAAGTTCGGCGGAGCTGGAAGATTTGTTGAAATATCATCTGAAGCTATGGGAGCAAGAAGCTGGGCGGTACGCTCTAAAAAATCCAGGAAGGACACTCAGTTTTGAGCCGCTGAAACATTTTTTTAAGATTTATATCAATAATTTTCCGGGGGCGAGTGGTTTACGGGCACGCATAATGAAGACGCATTCAATAGAAGAAATTTGGCGAATTTTAAAAGAAAAATAAACTCTTCAAAGAAGAGTCTGGTGCTCCAAAAGCGACAACTTTTGAACACATTTATATTATATCATATTGGTTCTTAGAAAACCGAAATTGTGCTAATTTTAGACTGCCGAAAATTTCCGCCACCGATAGAGCTAAACAGATACGGGAGGCGTGTTATGTGTATTAAGTAATCTAAAGGCAATAACATTTGAACATTGTTAATAATAAAAGAAAGGAACATTGGCAATGAAAAATAAAACCGACAAGCAACAACAATTCATAGAGCTAAGAGCAAAAGGCAATAGCTTTGATAACATCGCTAAAAAATTAAAGGTTAGCAAAGGAACGCTAATAAGCTGGTCTAAGAACTTCGATTTAGAGATTAAGAACCAGACTTTCGTAGAAATGGATTCGCTAAGAGATAAGCTGGCATTAACGAAAAAGCACCAGCTCGAATCATACGGAGAGCAATTATCGAATATTAGAGAGGAGCTTTCAAAAAAGGGATTTAAGTGATATTAAAACCGAAAAGCTTATCGAGGTCGAGATTAAGCTCCTTGAGGCTGTTAATGCCTTACACACAGAGCCAGAGTTCTCTGTTGAAGAATTATGGGATACTGACAGACAGTTATTTAACTGGAAAGCCTAGTGTTCATCGTAATTAACAAATGCGCAGGGGTTCATAGATACTTTCGACATAGCCGATAGTTGAGCTCCAGAGGAAACTATAAAGCACTTAGACATGACGTCGCTAGGTGCTTTTTCTATTTCAATAATCTTAAACCAGCATTTTACTTTATTCATCGTATCTCGATAATATTCTGGAACATATCTTGATTCTGGAGCTTGCCTTTGATCCTTTTTAATATAAGCCCAATACCTTTCGGGTGTTTCGCTTTTTATTAATAGTAGCTTGGGTTCTTTTTCTTTGAATATAGTCTTGATGATATTATCGGAAACGGCATTTCCGAATTTGCCATACCATACAAATCCATTTTTATTAATCATCTCTTGATGAACTTGAATAGTCCCGCATTCTGGCGCGAAGTTTTCTCCAAATCTTAGTGATAATATTTTCATAGGCGCGACTTTCTCAATTCTTCATAAAAATATCATTTAAAAGCAGCTCCGCTCCGGCTGTATTTACGAAGAAGTTGTTTGGGTTATTATCTAACGCCTCAATAACATCTTTTCTCTGTTCTGCTATTTTGGGCTGAGTACTAAAGAATAGGTCATTTGAGTATAAAGAATCCAAGAGAATACCGTAGTGAATTTTATCGTTTCTTTCGGAAAATCTAATGAAATGGGCAAATTCCACAGCTTGTTTATTTTGACCGCCACCACCACCTTTCATCATTTTTAGTTCAAAAACATAATAATGACCATTATGCTTAAAAACTATATCTGGAACTTTGCTTTGCTCGATAGCTCTAGATTCCATTTTTAAATCGAGTTCTTTTAGTAGCCACTCAAAGCACTTCTTCCCGGTTTTATCTGGCAGAAAATAATAATCATCGTCTGTAAGGACTTTATTCTCGTCCTGAAGATTATACGCCGTATATGGCTTGAGTAAGTCCTCAAACTTTATAATTGAAGTCTTGGAATTTCGCTTATGCGAATAGTTGTCGCATACAACCTGAAGAATGGAATTAGTGTAGCCATGGCTTTTGTACATACCATGACGCTCTTTGCAGTAGAGGACTAATATTCCATACAGAAACTCA
>CAVEGL010000002.1:19862-21462 GCA_963615165.1 bacterium
TATTTATCGTCTTTCGATAGTGCGCTATAAGCGGCGTAGTTTGCGTTATAAACCATAAAAAATTGGCAGAAAGAAGAATAATTTATATTCTCCGTCTTATCGAGAACCAACTCAATAGCCTCGATGATTTCTTTAATGTTATCACTATCTTTACCTTTGCCCATAGACATGGCGACCTCGAAAGCGGTAATAAGGTCTATGAGTTTTTCATTATTCGTCGTGAGCTCATTTTTCTTTTCTGCTCTAAGTGGAATAACTACTTTGTCTTTTGCATAATATGGGTCAAATAAGCCCTCTGGGTGCTCTTTTGAATAATTAAAATAACGCTTGTTGTCTAACATTCAGATTCCTTTCGTTTAACTTATTATCATCATATGAAATAGCTACAACTGGCATTTCGTGCATTTCGTATAAATCACTATATGCCTTTTCGATAATTGCTCTGCAAGTCATAAAATCTAAACGACGACGTCGCTGTCCATTTTTCATATTCCCCTTAAATGGGCTCAAGATTATGTCGCTCGTCTCTTTTCTAATTTCAGATAACACATCATTACATTTTTGAATAAATGGCTCCTTGTCTTTATCCTTAATATCTATATCTATAAGTGTTAGTAGTCTAGAGGAAACTTTAATACGATTTTCCCAGTCGTATTTGATATTGTCTTTAAAATCGAATTTAATCATATTTGCTGGGTTTGTTGTATCTACACAACGAACCGCAAGCCAGCCACTAGGCTCATTAAATGTCATATTTAAAATACCAGTTGGCTTTACTCTCATATTCTCAATGTTCCCTAGATTATTGATGAAAGTATCATTTTTATAGACTTTAACTTCTGATAGACTTTTAAAATTTCCGTCAAAACAAGCGACGATGACCGGATTTTCTGTATCATCAAAAGGGTTCTCTTCTAGAATCGTAATACTGGATAAAAGGTTTTTTTGTTCATAATTTGAGTTGATAAACGTTTCTGGTATTATGGCAACAACGTTGCTCTGGGCTTTTATCATCTTATCTAGCGCTATTAAATAAACATCGCTATATCTAGAAGTGGCAAAATACTTTTTTAGCTCCTGTGCTAACCCTTTTCTAGCAGCAGAATAATTTGAGATATATGGCGGATTTGTGATAATAATAGCATTTTCAAGGTGCGGTATGTCTAACAAAGAGTCATTATGTTTCCAAGCCAGCTTGTCATCAATATCTAGTCCAGTCACTTCGCTAAAACCACACTTTTCCTTAGCTGCCTTCAATAAATCTCCAGCTCCAGCGAAAGGGTCATACGCGATAGAAGAACCGGATTTCTTTATGAAATCCATGATCTGAGGCTTTAGCCAAAGCTCGTCTTTAGTAAAGAATTGACCTAATACTCGCTTTTTATCCATGTTACTATTATACCAAATTTTTTATTGTAACACGATTTTTCTATTGTAATAAATTATACAATGGTGTATAATTCGAAATATGAAAGAAAATTCCTCACAAAAATTACACTTCGTGGCAATGGGCGGAACAGCTAGAAACCTTGCTAAAGTTCCTCTCGAAACGAGAAAAAAGCTGGCGAAGGT
Source organism: bacterium (assembly GCA_963615165.1). Taxonomy (GTDB): domain Bacteria; phylum Patescibacteriota; class Saccharimonadia; order Saccharimonadales; family Saccharimonadaceae; genus Nanosyncoccus. The sequence goes on from CAVEGL010000002.1 coordinate 21,435, forward strand.
ATGGACTGGGCCGAGAATTGGACTCAGG
>CAVEGL010000003.1:0-886 GCA_963615165.1 bacterium
ATATAATATCGGTATCATTATCGGTATCACTTGGTTTACGGGCGGAATCAACGTTTTTGGGGCCGAGCTGTTTAGTGGCGGGATTATGGGGGTGGCGCTTGGGGTGATTTTGGGAGCGATTTTGCAACTTATCGTGGCGCTAATTGGGCTCTTTGGGCTTGGCATGGATTATGAGTTTAAAATTTACTGGAAAAATCTTGGCTTTCGCTCTATTATGAAGCTTTTGCCGGCACGCTCGATGGACCAGAGCATCGACTATATTAACGGCATAGTCAACACAAATCTCTCATCGCGCATGGGGGCGGGGGCGGTGCGCTCGTTTAATCAAGCTTCGTCACTGCATCAAATGCCGGTAAACCTAATCGGCGTGGCAATTTCGACAGCTTTCTTCCCGAAGCTAACCGAAGAATTAAGCGACGGCAAAAACGGCAAACAGCAATTTTATAACACTTTTCGGCGAGCGCTGCGTATGATTATCTGGATTTCGTTGCCGGTGGCAATTATTGCCTTCTTTACGCGCGGATATGTAGTAAGTTTTATCTCCAACATCGGCAACAACGACAGCAATGGCACCATTGCCTCGGTCTTGGGTGCACTTTGTATTGCGATTTTTGCACGTTCGGTTTTCCATATCGCTTCGCGCGGTTTTTATGCCTGCCAAGACACCAAAACTCCTTTTATCGTCTCCATTGTGGCGGTAGGCGTGACAATTTTGCTCTCAATCTGGTTCTATCTGATTGATTGGGGTGTGGACGGACTGGGACTCGCTCAATCCATCGGCGCTCTGCTCGAGATCATAATCTTACTTTTTATTTTGCAAAAACGCTCCGATTTTAAACTGCTGAATAGAGAATTCTGGCAAGCGATTTACCGTATGCTTTTTGCC
>CAVEGL010000003.1:896-11514 GCA_963615165.1 bacterium
ATTTATCCCATTGATGGCAACGGATGTTTCGCTTGTAATCACCGTGCCGAAGTTTCTCCTAATTGCGTCGGTTTCCGGACTGGCTTTCTTAATCGCAAGCTACTTTTTGAATCTCGAGGAATCTGTGCCTATAATTCAGAAAATCAAAAAAACCCTCTTTAAAAACACTAAATAGGTGATATAATTTAATCATGGAGATAAAACGCGAGGACATCATACATTTAGCAGAGCTTTCAAATTTTGCGCTTTCGGAGAGTGAAATTACCAATTTAAATCAAGATTTGCAGAATATTATCAAATATATTTCGCAGCTCGACGAGTTAGATACGGCAGATGTAGAGCCAACTTATCAGGTTTTTGAGATGGAAAATGTTTGGAGAGATGACATAATCAAGCCGCAAGAGGTCGACAGGGAAAAACTCCTCTCCTTGACAAAAGAGCAGAAAGATTATCAAATTAAAGTGCCGAAGGTGTTATAATGAAAATTGCCAATAAAACTATTACCGCTGAGAGATTGGTCCGCGACGCATTAGAGAAAGCCAAGTTTTTTGCCGACTATAATATTTTCACTTCGCTAGATGAAGATGGCGCAATTCAACGCGCTCGCGAGATTGATGCCAAAATCGCCAAGGGTGAAAGTGCCGGGCGACTAGCCGGCGTACCTTTTGCAATTAAGGACAATTTCTTACATCCATCGGGCGAGACTACGGCTTCGGCACATATTTTGCAAGGTTTCGTGTCGCCAGTCACGGCGACAGCTGTAGAACGGCTAGAGGCAGAGGGTGCCATCGTGATTGGTCGCACCAATTTGGATGCTTTTGCGCACGGGTCATCTACGGAAAATTCGTATTTTGGGCCGACTTTAAACTCGCACGATAAGACGCGCGTAGCGGGCGGTTCGTCTGGCGGTTCGGCGGTAGCAGTAGCGTTGGATATTGTAGAATTTGCGACCGGTTCGGATACCGGTGGATCGATTCGGCAGCCAGCTTCCTTTAACGGGGTTTACGGACTAAAGCCGACTTACGGTGCGATTCCGCGTTACGGCGTAGTGGCTATGGCGTCTTCTACGGATTGTTTGGGCTTTTTCACTAAAACGCCTGAAGATATGGATTTATTAATGTCTATCACGAGTGGTCAGAGCGAAAAGGATTTGACTTCTTTGCCAGATTATTACAATGATTCGTCGGTCGATTTACCCAAGACGATTCGGGTTGGCATAATCAAGGATTTTGACAATGATTCCGTTGCGCCAGAGATTCGCGCTGCTCTGCAAAAGAAGATAGAGTTACTGAAGTCGCAAGAGCACGAGATTATAGAGCTTTCGATGCCAACCCTGAAGTATGCTTTGGCGGCTTATTATATCATTGTGCCGGCAGAATTATCCTCTAACCTCTGTCGCCACGATGGCATTCGTTACGGTTTTCGAGCAGAAGATGCTTCCAGTCTAGACGAAATTTACACAAAAACACGCGATGAAGGTTTTATGGCGGAAAACAAACGCCGTATTATGATTGGTAATTTCGTGCTATCTAGTGGATTCTATGATGCGTACTTCTTGAAGGCAGCCAAGGCACGCACTTTGATTGTTCAGGAATACGCTAAAGCTTTTGAATCTTGCGATTTTCTACTGACGCCAGTGGCGCCAAATCCTGCTTTTAAATTAGGCGAAAAAAGTGGCGACCCAGTTGCGATGTACTTGGAGGATGTAATGAGCGTACCAGCAAACCTTGCCTGCATACCGGGGCTTACCGTCCCGGCTGGCGAGACGAAAGACGGTTTGCCACTAGGCTTACAGATACTTGGTCCGCGCCGTAGCGACCGCAAGCTAATTGAATTTGCGAAGGTTTTACAAGATGATGAGCAATAATTACATTATATCACGTTTTCTGATTTTTGTCAATAGGGAGGGACGTGATGGATAGTGGCGTACTGACTTTTATCTTGGCAATCTTGATTTTGGGTGTTTTGATTTTTATCGGTTTCGTTCTTAATGGCAAGCGTGGCTATATTTTTAATAAAGAAGATTATCAGGTGCGTTTTCTGTCAATCGAAAATAAGCTAAAAAGGGATAATCCTTTGAGCTTTACTGTTGCCATAATCGAGGGAGACAAATTACTCGATAAAGCCATGATGGAAATGGGCACGCCCGGCAAGAATATGGGAGAGAGACTGAAGCGGGTTGGAGGCAAATTTAGCAACCTAAATGCCGTTTGGCGCGCACACAAACTCCGCAACACTATCGCGCACGAAACTGATTTCGAGATTACCTACAAGCAAGCACTGAGCGCTATGGCAATTTACAAACAAGCATTAAAAGATTTAGGAGCTATTTGATGAAATACGTCCCCACTATCGGAATCGAGTGTCATGTACAACTCGCCACCAAAACCAAGTTATTTTCTGAGGTCGACAATGACGCGAGAGGAAAAGAACCCAATTCGTGTGTGTCGCCAGTAGATTATGCACTCCCCGGTATGTTGCCAAGATTAAATGGCGAAGCGATTAAGTTTGCTATCCGTGCGGGACGAGCGATGAACTGCGAAATAAATCCGAACTCTCGTTTTGACCGCAAACATTATTTCTATCCAGATTCGCCCAAGGGCTACCAGATTACGCAATTTTATCAGCCGATTATTGGCGAAGGGTATGTAGAGCTGCCGTCCGGCACTCGTATCCGGATTGAGCACGCGCATCTAGAGGGCGATGCCGGGAAGTTGACGCATTTTGACACTTATTCTTTGGTAGATTTGAACCGCGTCGATACGCCACTTATCGAAATTGTCTCGATGCCAGATATGCACTCGGCGACGGACGCGAGAGACTATTGCAAAGAGCTTTGGCGACTGATGACCTTTTCGAAGGTTTCTTATGGTGATCTCTATAATGGTAACATGCGCTTCGATGTGAATATTTCAATCGCACCGGAAGGGGCCGAAACGCTCGGAACTAAAGTCGAAGTCAAAAATCTCAACTCGTTCCGCTCGGTGGAGCGAGCCGTCGAATACGAGTTCAAACGCCAGACCAGAATGCTGGAAAAAGACGAAAAAATCATCCAAGAAACGCGTGGTTGGTCCGACGCGACGGGTGAGACTTCGGCGCAACGTTCCAAAGAGGAGGCGAAGGATTATCGCTATATGCCTGAGCCGGATATTCCGCCGATTAATCTATCTGCGGATTTTATCGCCGAACAGCTCGAAGATTTTCCGTTAATGCCGGCGGATTATCGTATGAAATTTAAGGGAACTATCCCGGATGACATCACCGAGGTGCTACTAGATTATCCGGCGCTAGCGCAGAAATTAGCAGAAGTAAAAAACACCAAGTTGATTGCCAACCTTTTTACTTCAGTGTTGCTTGCTGAAGAAAAGTCTGCGGAATATCTTAATGATTTGCCGGATGCTCAGATTTTAGATGATTTGGCGCAGATGAATGTGCAGAAAGAGCTTAGTTCTACCGCTACGAAGGAGGTTTTCTTGCGATTGTTTGATCCGCAGATGAAGAGTCGCGGAGCGCGCAATATCGCGAAGGAGCTAGGAGTGATTCAAGAGAACGATTTGGACGCGCTGGAAAAGATTGTTGACGTCGTACTAGCCAAGCCTGAGACCGCCAAAGCGCAAGCGGATTTTCACAATGGAGAGGAAAAAGTGTTAGGGTTCCTGGTCGGTCAAGTGATGAAGGAATCGCATGGCAAAGCCAACCCGTCTAGCGTGCAGGAGATTTTAAGGAAAAAGCTAATTTAGTTTAATTAGTAATCTGTAGGAGGTAAAATGATACGAGCAGCAATTATTACATTCTTGGTGGCGATGGTGCCGGTTATTGAGCTAAGGGGCGCTCTGCCTATTGGTGTCGGGATGGGGCTCGAGCCTCTCATTTCGATTATAATTTCCGTACTGGGGAATTTGGTACCAGTGCCGTTTATCTTGATTTTGATGCCAAAGATTTTAGCCTCGATGCGCAAGTGGAAATACACCAAAAAGTTTGCGGTTTGGCTAGATAAGAAAGTCGAGAAAAATCGGTCCAAAATCGACAAATATGGTTGGCTGGGGTTGGTAATTTTGGTAGCGATACCGTTGCCGGGGACAGGGGCTTGGACGGGGGCGCTGGTGGCGAGTTGCTTAGAGATGAAAAAGCGTACGTCGATGCCGGCTATTGCGGCCGGAGTGGCGATTGCTGGGGTGATTGTACTGGGGGTGACTTATGGAGTGGTAAGTTTGATTTGATTTTACCATGAAAAAGGCGGACTCTTGGTCCGCCTGATGTTACTTTATTTTTGTCGAACAATATCGCGCCCGGTGTGATTAGCTCAATGCCGCTTAATAATATAAAAATAGCTAGCGAATACACCGAACGTAATTCGAACGCCGATGGCAAACCAAACCGAACATAGACGTTTTATGAAAGTTATTGGACATTTAACTCCTGATGAGTTTTATGTGCGGGAGGGTGAGGTGTTCAGTTTGAGGAGTGCGGGTAGCGTTTTATTTTATCAACTTCAATTATGCAACGGTTGGGGTTATTTTGTTAGAGAAAATTCTCATATGTATGTTTAGTTAACATTAACGTCATCTTTGGAGCAGGTTGCCTCTACCCAAAACCTTAAAGATGTGATAAAATGAATAAGATATTTAAGTAAAAATACTAATTTAAAGGAATTCTATGGCCAACGAATTAAAAGATTTGTCAATGCTTCGCAATATCGGGATTATTGCCCATATCGACGCAGGTAAGACTACAACCTCCGAGGCGATTTTGTATCGTACCGGGCTTAAACACAAAATTGACTTAGTTAAAGGCGGCACTGGCGGCGCCGAGACGGACTGGATGGAACAAGAAAAGGAGCGGGGAATTACGATTACCTCTGCTGCTGTGACAGTTTATTGGAAGAAGCATCAAATCAACATCATCGACACTCCGGGGCATATCGACTTTACCGCCGAGGTGGAGCGTTCGCTTCGCGTACTAGATGGCGCCGTGGTGGTGTTTGATGGCAAAAACGGCGTGGAAGCGCAGTCTGAGACGGTATGGCATCAGGCAACCAAATATGGCGTGCCTCGTATCTGCTTCGTAAACAAAATCAACCAAATTGGTGGCGATTTTTACAAATCTCTTGACTCGATTAAGAAGCGGCTTTCGCGCAACGCGATCGCGATTCATTTGCCGATTGGGTTCGAAAAGGATATTTGCGGTGTAGTAGATTTGATCGATATGAAGTCTTACACTTACAAAGATTACTCTGACAAAGAGTTGACTGTCGGGGAAATCCCTGCCGACATGCTGGAAAAGGCCAAAAATGCTCGCTCGATGTTGGTTGAAGAGGCGGTTCAGGCCGACGAGGCTTTGATGGAAAAATTCTTCACCGAGGGCGAAGACGCCATTACGGTAGAGGAATTAAAATCTGCACTCCGCAAGCGTGTGCTTGAGGGTGATTTCTTCCTCGTGACGGGCGGCGATGGTCGCGGTGTGATTGTGGAGAAGGTTTTGGACTTGATGACAGACTATTTGCCTTCGCCGCTAGACCGCGACCGGGGACAAACTACCGGAACTAACCCCAAAACCGGCGACACAATAGTGCGCAAAGCAGAGAATTCCGAGTCTTTGACCGCTCTAGCATTCAAGATCGCAACAGACCCATTTGTGGGCAAGCTTATCTTTATCCGCGTTTACGCCGGTAGGCTTAAGTCTGGCGACACAATTCTGAACGCTTCGACAGGGAACAAAGAGCGGATTGGACGTATCGTGCGAATGTTTGCGAACGACCGAAACGATATTTCCGAGATTTGCGCAGGCGATATTGCGGCCGTGGTGGGGTTAAAGAACTGTACTACCGGTACGACACTTTGCGACCCAGCGCATCCGATTATTTTGGAATCGATTGATTTCCCGGATCCACCTGTTTCGATTGCGGTGGAGCCAAAAACGAAGGCCGACCAAGAAAAAATGGGTATTGGGCTTTCAAAGCTCGCCGAAGAAGACCCAACTTTCCGCGTGCATACGGACGAAGAAACCGGACAAACGATTATATCTGGGATGGGCGAGTTGCATCTAGAGATTATTATCGACCGTCTGAAACGCGAACACAATGTGGAGGCTAATACCGGTGCCCCACAAGTAGCTTATCGCGAGACGATTCGCGGTACAGCCGAGGCTCAGGGTAAGCATATTAAGCAATCTGGTGGTCGCGGTCAGTATGGTGACGTCTGGATTAAATTTGAACCGAATGAAACAGGGAAGGGCTTCGAGTTTATTGACCAAATTAAGGGTGGCGTGGTGCCTCAAGAGTATCGCAAGCCGGTGCAACAGGGTGTGGAAGAAACTTTGGCTGGCGGCGTAATTGCGGGCTACCCAGTTGTGGACATAAAAGCTACGCTTTACGATGGCTCATATCACGACGTGGACTCTTCGGAACTCGCCTTTAAGTTGGCCGGTTCGCTCGCGACGCGCGAGGGCATCAAGAAAGCCAATCCGGTGCTTTTGGAGCCAGTGATGAAGCTCGAGATTCGCACTCCAGAAGAATTCATGGGTGACGTAATTGGAGACATCAACTCCCGCCGTGGACGCATTGAAGAAATGGAAGATTTAACTGGTGGCGCCAAGCTGATTAAGGCTTTCTGCCCGCTGGCAAATCTCTTTGGTTACACTTCGGATCTGCGCGGTATGTCGCAAGGACGAGCAACCTCTTCAATGGAGCTCTTTGGATACGAGGAAGTTCCACCGAACGTGGCGAATTCTATCGTCGAAGAACGCAATGCAAAATAAAAATATCCCCCTCACGGCTTAGCTGTGGGGGGATTTTTCTTGCAAAAGCCCCTAGGGCTTTTGCCTCAGGGGGGGTTGTGGTCGAATCCGGGGAGCAATTTCCGGTATTCTATAGGCAGATAAATCACCTCCGCATTTACCGGTATTCAAATTTCGTCCCGCGGAAACTCGACATTATCATCAATGGCGGCAGCCGCTAATGGCAGAATACGGCTTTTTGCGCGTCCATATTCAGCCCCAAGCAAAACGTATCCGTCCGACTCGATTTCTTCTATCAATTCATACAGTAGATAGCTGTAAAAAAGTTCTTTTTTGTGCCCAGTAAGCGCATATAACTCTTTTGCCCACCATTCGGCAGCTCTTTCTGTTTTTACTCCTCCTATCCATCTCTCCAATATCGATACCTAAACATGCCAAAGTAGTCTTCTGTCACACTCATCTAAAACTTCTTATTGAGGGTTTTACGCATGATTTCTCTTAGTATTTTTCGCAGAATAGGATTCATCTCCTCGGTAAATGCCCCAATATCTCATCGACTTTTGGCAGCTCCCCATCGCCACGGTGTGCATTTGACTTGTCGTTGCAGAGTTCTTCGTTTATACAACAATACGCTGAGAAAATTCGCTCCTCGTCTTCCAGCTCCACCACAAATTCTCCAGCCATACAATATGTCTGCTCCGAGTATCGTGGACAATTGTCTTCCACCCCCCCCCAAAAAAAGTCCTTCAACCACCATTCTTAACGTTTTGCCTTCTTCTCAAAAACGCGCCAAATTTTCTCTTAGCTAAAAAACAGGACTTTTTCATAGCTTTTCCTCTTGATTTTTCTATGTATTTATCTGTACTATATGACATAGGTAGGTTCATTTAAGTATAAAATCTACTTTTTTGATGGCGGGCGCTTTTAGTAAATTATGTTACAAAGGTTTTGAAAGTTATATGCGAGGCGAGGGGCGAGCTGGAGAGAACGGGGGCGGAGTACTGCGAACAGGTGAGGGGTCTAGACATAATTAATAAAGTGTGCTAGAATGGATTAAAGAGTTTCGGCCACAAAGCAATTGCTGTACTGTTTTGTGGTAAATATAAATTTAATAGAGGAATTTTAATGCCAACTATCAATCAGTTGATTCGTAAGCCTCGCAAAAAGGCTGCGAAAAAATCCAAATCTCCGGCGCTCGGCTCGATCGTAAATACGCTCAAAACCAAACGCTATGAGAAGGCTGCGCCACTCAAACGCGGAGTCTGTATCAAAGTTACCACCAAAACGCCAAAGAAACCAAACTCCGCTATGCGTAAAGTTGCGCGTGTACGCCTTACCAATGGTCAAGAAGTTTGGGCTTATATTGGCGGTGAAGGTCACAACCTGCAGGAACATGCCGTAGTTTTGGTACGCGGTGGACGTGTGCCAGATTTACCAGGCGTGCGCTACCACATTGTGCGCGGCACTCTGGATTTGCAGGGCGTAAATGGTCGCAAGCAGGGGCGTTCAAAGTATGGCGCCAAGAAGGAGGGTAAGTAATTATGCCACGTAAAACTACAAAATCATTAGAGCGCAAGGTTAATCCGGACCGCAAATATCAATCGGTCTATGTGCAGCGGCTAATCAATAAATCCATGTTGGACGGGAAAAAGCAAGTTGCCGAGCGAGCGGTTTATTCTGCAATCGAAGGCGCTGCAAAAAAGTTAAACTCAGAAAACCCGGTAGAGGTTCTAGAGAAAGCTATCGCTAATGTTTCGCCGGATTTTGAGGTTAAATCCCGACGCGTAGGCGGGGCAAACTATCAGATTCCTTTCCCAATTTCCGGTCACCGACAAATGCATTTCGCCTTCACTTGGATGGTGCAAGCAGCGCGTGCGCGTTCTGGTATGCCTTACGCTAAGCGCTTAGAACTAGAAATTGTCGACGCCTACAACGAAACTGGCGCCGCGTTCAAGAAGAAAGAGGATTGCCACCGCATGGCAGAAGCCAACCGTGCTTTTGCGCATTTTGCTAGAGGCTAATCGTCTTTGTTCTGCGAGATTTGTCGCAATAAACATCGAAATCCCCCTAAAATTGTTTGAAGTTTTAGGGGGATATCTGTTTGAAATGATCTTATAGCAAATTATCGGCTGTCCATATCACAGGGGCAAAAAATCGCGACTTAATGGTCGTTTTGTATTGGCGCATATACCCATAAACAAAAAATCGCAAAAATCCGCTCTATATTTTGATAATATTAAATTGCGGTGCTATTAAATAATTAAAACTTGGAGCGGGTTCTGCTGGGTATTCTCCTCATAATTCCGGGGGCTATATACCTGCTGTTCGTTCTAACTTAAGAATTATTCAACAACGCCTAAAATTATACAAAAATCTCTTCCAAAAAGAGATTTTTTGCGGTATAATTAGCATAAGAACATCAGGAGGTAAAATGACAAAGATTGCAATCAATGGGCTCGGAAGAATTGGCAGGAATGTCTTGAAGATTTTGCTAGAGCATCGCGACGCGCAGGTGATTGCATTGAATGATTTTGTGAACACGGAGACTTTGGCGCATCTTTTAAAGCATGATTCTATCTACGGGAGCTACGAAAAAATGGTTTCGTTTGATGAGAAAAACCTCATCATCGGTTCGCATAAGATTCCGGTTTTTAGCGAAAAGACTGTCGCCAAATTGCCTTGGGTGGATTTGGGTGTTGATGTGGTTATAGATACTATTCCGGCTGCCATGAAGTCCGGTGCGACCGCACATCTCCAAGCTGGGGCAAAAAAAGTAATTTTGACCACTTCGGGTACAGATGAAAGCGTTAAGACTATCGTGCTGGGGGCAAACGAGGAGAATATCGATGTAGGAGACGTAGTGATTTCAGGCTCTTCGTACGAGAATAATTGCGTTGCACCGATTATGCAAATTTTGGCAGATGAATTTGGTATCGAGAAGGCGATGATAACCACAGTTAATCCTTATGACGAATCGCAGAAAATCCTAGACACACCCGCGCAAAATCTTCGCAGAGCAAGAGGCGCAGCAGAAAATATTATCCCTGTAGCGCGCGAAAATATTCAGATGATTTCTGGTTTTACTCACAGGATGAGCGGGTTGTCGGTGCATGTGCCCATACCTATAGTGGCGCTTTCGGATATTACCGCGGTTTTGGCGCGAGAAACCACGAAAGAGGAGCTTATTGAGTTTTTTACGGGCCTGGCGGGCGAGCCATATTACGAAGAAATTATTGGCGTGTCGAGCGAAGAGTTGGTTTCGTCGGATTTTATCGGCGACCCGCATTCGTGTATTATCGATTTGCCTTTGGTTAATGTAGTAGGCGGCAATATGGTTAAAATTGTAGCCTGGTGCGACAATGAATGGAGCTATGCGAATCGCTTAGCCGAACTCGCACTGGAAGTTGGGAGGAAGTTGTAAATGGAGGTTTTTATCGGGGCAGACTATCGCGGTTTTACTAAGAAACAGGAACTTTTGCCTTTTTTAGCGCAGAAAAGTTACAATGCAACGGACGTTGGGGCTTTTTCATACACGGAAAGTGACGATTTCAATGATCCAGCGATCGCGGTAGCTAAAGCTGTCAGAACAACGACTGCGAGCCGCGGGATTTTGATTTGCGATTCGGCGCACGGGATGACAATTCAAGCGAATCGCTTCAAGGGAATTCGGGCGGCGCATTGTGATTCGGTAGAGTCCGCGCAGTTAGCCAGAGAGCACGACGACGCCAATGTGCTATGTTTATCTGCGCATGTTTTGAATATAGATTCTATGAAGAAAATCATTTCGGCGTTTTTGCAAACCGATTTTGAACCGCTAGAACGCCGTGTGCGCAGAATTAAACGTTTAGACGAGGAGGCGGGTGATGATTAGGACGGTTTCGAT
>CAVEGL010000003.1:11524-18700 GCA_963615165.1 bacterium
GACTTTCGTAATCAGGTGGAGCGCACAAACATTTTTACGCGGCGCGCGCAAATTGATGTTTCTGACACTACTTTTGCATCGGTTCCGACACTTGACATTACTAACGTTTGGTGGCCCAAAAACTGGCAGACCGATTTACATTTACTTACATCACAGCCCGCTCAGTATCTTGACACAGTACTAAAGCTTAGTCCGTCGCTTTGCATTTTGCACGCCGAGACAGACGAAGATTTGATGCCAATTTTCGAGACATTGAAAGAACAGGGGATTAAGACTGGTCTAGCTTTAATGCCGTCTACTTTTCCTGGGTTTGTCGAAAAATATATTAATGTGGTTGACCATGTTTTGGTTTTTGCCAGTCGTCCCGGCGTGCAAGGCGCACCAGCCGATTTGATGCAAATGGAGAAAATTCCCCTAATTCGCAATATGCGCCCAGAGCTAGAAATTGGCTGGGATGGTGGCGCCAATATGTCGAACATTAGGGCATTGGCGCATGCGGATTTGGACGTAATAAACGTGGGTTCGGCTTTGTCGCGCGTCGAAAATCCCGCAGAAGTTTTCCAGCAAATGGTTGCCGAAATCGACCAGAATGGAGTGGTAATCTGATGGCGCGCATTGTTTCGATAGGTGCTGGAGCGCAGAATATTTTCCTAATCGACCACGACGATTTAACTCCAATTTTGATAGGGAAGAAACCAATGCTGGCCAAAATTCACACCGGAACAAGGGTAGATATCGATCAAATCAAATTTGAGGTTGGTGGTAGCGGCGTGAATGCGGCGATAACTTTCGCAAAACATGGTCATGAAACGATTTTTATGGGTAACCTTGCTCGAGATGTTGGCGGTCGCGCGGTAGTTCAAAGGCTTAACCAAGAGAGCGTCGATACTAGCTACATCAATTTCTTATCGCGCCAGCTCATCACTGACACATCGGTGATTTTGTTAGATTCGAATTCGGGGGAGCGCACGATTTTGTCGTGTGCGGGAGCTGGGAAATATTTAGGGAACTTGGAGCCTCTCGATTTGGACTTGATTCATCCAGACTGGCTCTATATGGCAGATTTAAATGGGGATTTTGCGGTTCTGCAAAGCTTCATCAAGAAGGCACGAGAATTAAAAATTAAGATTATGCTAAACCCGAGCGAAAAAGATTTGAGTGCGCCGCAAGAACTCTTGAAGATACTGTCCGCCATCGATGTGCTCATCCTAAACAAACGCGAAGCCGCCAAAATCGTCCCCGGTAAAAGCTTAACCGAATTGTTATATCATTTGGGGAATTATGCATCCATAACGATTATCACGGATGGGCCGATGGGCGGAATTGCCAAGAGCGGCGACGAAGTTTATCGTTTCGGGATCTACGCAGACGCAAAGATTCGCGACACCACCGGGGCTGGCGAAGCTTTTGGAGCGGGTTTTTTGGCGCATTTTGCGGACCAAAAATCATTCCAAGAGTCTTTGATTTTTGCTTCCGCTAATGCTACTGCTGTGATTCGCGAAATTGGCGGGAATCGCGGAACATTAACCGGCAAAGAACGACTCCACCCGATGCCAATACAAAAAATTTAAGGAGGAAAATGTTAGATATAGAGACAGAATTATTAAAAAAATTATCAATTGCCGATTTGGAGCGCGCCAATGCTTACGCCAAAGATTTGGGGCACGGATTACAAATTATTCGTTCATTTCCGCAAGGTGTGACGATTTTTGGCTCCGCTAGGTTGCCGCAAGATAGCCGATATTGCAAGATGGCGTCTAAGCTTGGGGCGCTTTTGGCACAGAATGGACACACTGTGATCACCGGCGGTGGTCCCGGCATCATGGAGGCAGCTTCGCATGGCGCATACGAAATTGGCGGCCGCACGATTGGTTTGAATATCACTTTGGCACATGAACAATTTCCCAACCCTTATCTCACGGAATGTGTGACTTTTGAATATTTTTTCGCACGCAAGGTTTCGCTCGCGATGGCGGCTAAGGTTTTCGTTTTTTTTCCTGGAGGGTTCGGGACGATGGATGAAATTTCCGAAATACTCTGCCTTATGCAAGAAAACAAAATGCCAAAAATGCCGATGTTTTTGATTGGTAAAGATTATTGGCGAGCTTTTGAAGGGGTCGTAAAAAAAATGGTAACGCTAAAATTGGTATCCAAAAATGACACGAAGATTTTTACCGTCACGAATGATTTAAATGCCGTTGTGAAGGCCGCTAACAAGATTGGTCATCCTAAAATTTCCGAAAATTACTACGATGGGTTCCATGAAATTAATGCATTAAAAAATGCTGCGCCTAAAAATCCTGCCCAAAACGCTTGATTTTGCAATACACTAAGCATATCCCTCATAGAAACTATGAGAGATATGCTTTGTTTATCCTACACTTTGCCCCGTGTTTACTCTGTGTTTATTGTTAGCTCAGGGTCAAAGTTGGCTCAAATTCGGCGATGCGCATCAATTCATTATATTTGGCGATGCGCTCCGAACGTGAAAGCGAGCCAGTCTTGATCTGTCCTGCACCCAGGCCAACCGCCAAATGCGCAATCGTGGTGTCTTCGGTCTCGCCGGAACGGTGCGACAGAACCGTGCGATAATTGGCGCGCTTTGCAAGCATAACCGCATCAATAGTTTCCGACAAGGTGCCGATTTGGTTTGGCTTAATCAAAATAGCATTCGCTACACGTAATTCTATGCCTTTTTCTAAAAGCTTCGTATTGGTCACGAACAGATCGTCCCCTACTAGTTGCGTCTTTTGACTAAATTGCCCTGTCAGCTTTTGCCAATTTTGCCAATCGTTTTCCGCTAGACCATCCTCAATCGAAAATATTGGATACTCCGCAATCAGACTACCATACCATGCGATCATATCTTCAGCGGTTTTGGTTTCGCCTGTAGTTTTGAGGACATATTGATTTTGATTAAAGAATTCACTAGCGGCAATATCCATAGCAATAGCAATATCTTCACCAAAACGGTAATTGGCTTTTTCAACCGCAAGCTTAATACACTCAATCGGCTCATTGTTGCCACTTTGAAATTTGGGCGCGTAGCCGCCCTCGTCGCCAACAGTAGTAGCATAACCTCGCTCTATCAGAATGCTTTTGAGGGAATGAAAAACCTCCGCGCCCATGCGCACTGCGGTATAAATATCATTTGCGCCGAGCGGCACAATCATATATTCTTGAAAATCCGTCGACCAAGAAGCGTGTGTGCCCCCGTTAATCACATTCATCATTGGCATCGGTAGGGACATTTGGTCGGTCGTGCCTGCCAACTCCGCGATATATCGATAAAACGGCGTTTTGCAAGCGTTAGCATTCGCCTTGGCGTTCGCCAACGAAACTGCCAAAATAGCATTAGCGCCTAGATGGGATTTATTTTCGGTGCCGTCTAGTTCACACATGAGATTGTCGACCATGCGCACGTCGGAAGAACTGCCGATTAGCGCGTCGGCTATTTTGGTATTAACATTCCGGACGGCTTTTAGCACTCCTTTGCCATTATAGTATGCGGCGTCGCCATCTCTTAATTCCAGAGCCTCGCCAGTACCGGTGGAAGCACCCGACGGCACGATGGCGCGACCAAAGCCGCCGTTTTCTAGCGACACTTCAGCTTCGATGGTTGGGTTGCCGCGGGAATCTAATATTTGCCTTGCTTTGATGTAGGAAATTTTTGAATCGTTCATAAAATGATTATATCAAATTAAAGCGACGTTCGCGCAATTAAATATAACAGAAAATACCTTGGGCACGCGGTATTGGGTTGTGTCCGCCTTGCCTAGTTATTAGCGATTATCTGTAATTATATTACAAACAATGCCGTCCGTGTTCCAAACGCCACCACAAAGTCAAGAAACTCCGCACCCCGCGACGCTAATGACTAGCGGGCAGTGCAGCGAATACTTTAGTTGTACGCCTTAGAGTCGTTGCCGCACAGGCAGATGTAGCTATCGTGGAAGTACAAGTAGTAAGCGCTCGCAGCAGAAGCCGACGAACTTGACCGATAGCGGTCGTTGTTGCCGCGGCTATCCGCACTCGTACCATAAACGTTATGACAGTCGGCACAAAGAAAACTCATAAGAGAACCTGTAAGTGCCGTAAAATCATTAGCAGCATAAGCGCTATTGTCTATGATTGGGGGTATTATGCCGAATTGGACGAGGAGATTAGAATAGCTTTTGGCGCTTAGGATGCCCCCAATCACCTACGAACCTAAAAACATAACCAAAGCACCGTTTCGTACCGCCCGCCCACTCAAAAAGTTGACCCTAATCGCATTTCAATGACAGTCCTGTTGAAAATTTTTCCAGGTGGATTCACGAGTCTCGTCGCCTCGTTCGGACGATCAATTATTTAAACAATACCAATAAAATCCATTTTGTGTTAAAATAAACTTAAGGGAAATACATAATAACGCTTTTGGTTAATTTTGGCAAAAATAACCAGAGGCATAAAGGAGCACAACATGAACAATAACCCTGCGGGTACACCTAATCCTCTCAATCCTACACCAGCAAACGGTGGCGGAATGGATGCTAATCCATCTATATTGAACGCCACGAACTCCACGCCGACTCCTCGGTCTCAAACTACTGCATTATCTAGTACACCACAGGCGCAAACGGCTATCAATCCACAATCGCAACCAAATATCCCTCAACAATCGCAGTCGGTCGCTACGCCACGAACTCCTCGCACCGCGCAACCACAAGCTGTCGATTCTCGCACTATTTCAAGTCAAGACCAGCAGACTTCCCCTCAAATAACGCAAACTTCACTAAATAATGACCACGCACAATCGGCACGGGCGACTCCGAACACCACACCACTTCAATCATCAGCAGGCAACCAAGACCCTATTATTGCTAATACAAAAATCGAATCACTCGACCCAACTGGCAGACAAATGGAACAAGCGCCGAACTTCACGAACGCCCCCAAAAAAAGCAAAACCGGTTTAATTATTGGCATAACCATTGGTATGCTTACGCTAATAGCTGGAGCGGCGGCAGCTTGGTGGTTTTTGGTAGCGAATGCCTACAATCCTGTAGAAAAGGCCATCGGCAAACTTCTAAGCGACGACGCTCCGGTCTATAGTAACCTAAGTGGCGTTATCACTATTACGCCTACGGTGGCGGATTCCGAGGTGGAGTGGCTAGAAATCTCTTTTACATCATCTATCAATAGCAGTAATTTAGAAAACAACTCGCAGATAACCGCCACTCTAGCTATCGCCGACATGAATGATATCACTGTAGAAATTCAAGAGATTTATTCCGATAGTGGCAATTTATATCTTAAGTTTGATAATGTTATGGATGCTTTGGATGAACTTGGTTACGGAGATTCATTGGGCGACACGACGACCATCCTAGAAGATATTGACGGAGTCTGGCTTAAACTTTCTGCCGATGAACTATCTTCCATTGCTAATTCATCCGTTTCTTCTAACGAAGTAATTAGTTGTTTCTCGAATTTGCTCAGCGATCGTGCTGAGTCCGCTACGGTTTTGCTAGACAACTATAAAACCAATCGCTTCATTACTGTTACCAACAAGAATCTGCCGATAAATGCCGAGTCCAACAATCTTTACAGAATCACACTAAACGGTGAAAAACTCACGAATTACCTTAATAGTATTCGCAATACCAACTTGGCTTATAATGTTTATTCTTGTCTTAGCATAAGCAATATTGAGCCGATTGCCATAAACGACACAAACAAATTGTTAGCCGATCTGCCAGCCGTCTATGCGGAGGTAGACGGTAGCGACAATTTTACCCGTTTCTATTTAGATTATGATTTGAAAGACTCCGATGCCAACTTGGTTATGAATTTGTCGATTAATTACCCTAGTGGTTTAAATATCTCTGAACCAAGCAATGGTGAAACCGTCAATTTAGTGGAGACAATTACGTCGCTACTTAATTCTACCACCGATTCTTACGATACGATAGAATATGATACGACCGACTTGGATGCAGAATAACCTCACGCGACAAACATGGCATTGCCCCGCAAACTTCACTGCTCATTCGATTATCAATAAACGCTTTTGCTTGCATTTGACTTTTTGGGGCTGTGGTGTTATAATAAGCTTATGAATACCGCGCTTAGCCAAAAACTGTCTCAGTTGCCTTCTAGTCCAGGGGTTTATTTTCACAAGAACGCCTCTGGGGAGATTATTTATGTCGGGAAGGCCGCCGTACTCAAAAATCGTGTGCGTCAATATTTTCAGAATTCCCACAAGGACCCCAAAACCACCGCACTGGTGGCGGAGATTTTTGACACGGATTGGATTGTGGTCGATACCGAGATGGATGCTCTGTTTCTCGAATCGGAAATGATTAAGCGCTACAAGCCTAAGTGGAATATTCTTTTGCGCGACGACAAAACCGTTTCGTATGTCAAAATCACCATGCAAGAGGCGGTGCCGTATATTTCCTTTACGCGCACGCCAACAGATGATGGCGCCACCTACATCGGGCCTTTTTACGGCAAAGCCGCCATCGAAAAATCTCTGCGGATTTTGCGGCATATTTTCCCATATTATTCAAAGCCCTATAATGGTAAGAAAAATTTAAACACCGATTTAGGTCTGACGCCCGGTATAGAAATAGGGAAAAGCACGCCAGTCGAATATAAGCGTAATCTTAAAAAATTAATTCGTTATCTCGAGGGAGACAAAAAAACGCTATTATCGGAGCTGGAGCACACGATGCGACAAGCGGCCCAAAAACAGGATTTCGAGGCGGCGGCAAAGGCGCGCAACCAGCTTTGGGGGCTTAAGGGGCTTAAGAAAAAAATCGTATTTTCCGACAAGGAATTTCTAGATATTTCTTCCGACCAAGCATTATCGGAATTACAGAGATTACTAGATTTGCCTGCTCCGCCTCGGCGGATTGAAGGCTATGATATTTCTCATCAATCGGGGACCGACGTAGTGGGAAGTATGGTGGTGTTCCTAAATGGAGCGGCGGCGCGTGGCGAATATCGCAAATTCAAAATCAGAACCAGCACTAACGATGATTTAAAAAGTCTTAGCGAAATGATTACACGCCGAATGAAACATTCGGAGTGGGGGTTGCCAGACCTAATCATTGTGGATGGTGGGGAATTGCAGGTTCGGGCCATCTTGCCACTCGCGGGTAATGCACCGGTTATTGGTCGCGATAAATC
>CAVEGL010000003.1:18710-21056 GCA_963615165.1 bacterium
ACTGATGACACTATCCTCCGCTTCGCATATTTCGAGGTTGATTGCACGGGTAGACGAGGAAGCACATCGTTTTGCTATTACTTATCATAATCTGCTGAAGCGGCGGGGGATGTTTGATTAGAACGCCCCCATCACTTCTGAATCTAAGATTAAAACATCATTTCGCACCACCCGCCCCGCCCAGCCATTAAGATTGTCTGCAATTAAAATTATCCAACATAGGTCAACGAGACCTACTAAACTTTAAAAAGACTCCACTCATTCTCAAGATATAGGTTTACTTTTGCTGGGTATTTGTGCTATAATATGATATATACAGGAGTAAACATGAATTTAGGAAGTCTACTAGAAACAACTATATTGGTAACAGCAGTATTAGATATTATTTTGATTTTATTACAGCAACGAGGAGCCTCGCTTGGCGCCGGATTTGGGAGCTCGGGCGAGCTTTATACGACTAGGCGCGGGTTGGAAAAATCCCTTTTCGTCACTACGATTATCATGACCGTGATTTTTGCTTCGTCGATTTTAGGTTTATTATTGATTCCATAATATTATGAAAAAAACACTTAAAAAGCGTGGGCAGAAATTTTTCCGAAAAATCTCCAAAACTTCGACAAAAGTGGAACAAAACGGGCGAGATCATATACGCAAAAACCTCATTGAGAAATTGGCTAGCATTCACAAAATTAGGTTGTTGATTTTAGAGTGGGGACTTTTAGTGTCTATGGTTTTTTGTTTAGCATTAGCACAAGCGTTTTGGTTCGGAAAGTCCTATGCACAGAATGGCTACACGAGCGGTGGTACTTATACCGAGGCAACACTCGGAGAGGTTAACTCGCTGAATCCACTTTTTGCCACAACAAACAGTGAAAAAGTGCTGAGTCGGCTGCTTTTTGCGACAATTTCCGAAGTAGACTACTCTGGACATCCCGGAATTGGACTAGCCAAAAGCATTAATTCCAGTGAAAATGGCAAGATTTGGACAGTCAAGCTACGCGATAATCTTAAATGGTCCGACGGTGAGCCCATCACTAACGCCGACGTTATTTTTACCATTAGCCTCATTAAAAATCCTTTAGTCTCGTCAATTTACGATTCAAACTTTACTAATGTCAAGATTAATGAAAGTGAGGATGGAACTCTAGTTTTCACCTTGCCGTCAGCCTATGCGGACTTCGTTTCGGCGCTAAATATCCCAGTTCTGCCCGAACACATCTTAAAAGATGCCGACCCTAAAACTCTAGCGGAAAATAGCTTCTCTGTTGCGCCGGTCACTTCTGGCGCCTTCACTTTTAACGCGACACAATCTAGCAAAAATCTCGATGAAAAAATCTTTTATCTCTCTGCCAACAAAAATTATTACAAAGGTGCGCCACTGCTGAGCGGTTTTGCGGTGCACACTTACAACACAAAAGAGGAGATTGTTGCCGCCGTAAATTCCGGCGCGATAACAGCGACGGCAGAACTTAGCGCAAACGCTTTTGGTGGCACTTATCCCAAAAATTTCACACAAAAAACCTCTAGCTTAAACTCGGGAGCATTTCTGTTTTTTAATACGGCGAGGGAATATTTGGGACAAGCCTCGACGCGACAAACGATTCGCGAGGGCATAGATGTCGGAGCAATTCGCGCCGCACTTGGCGACGTTGTGGCGCTAGATTATCCATTGGTTCAATCGCAAATCCCAGAGGTAAATTATCCAGAGATTCCGGTCACGAACGTTTCTAGAGCAAAGCAAAAACTCGCAGAAATCTTTGACAGGGAATTACCGACGCTGAATCTCGCAACGGTCAATTCCGGCAGTTTGCCAGAGGCGGCAGAGCAGATCGCTTCGGCGCTACGCGAGCTCGGATTCACGGTTGAAGTATCTAAATACGAAGAAAACCAAGATTTCATCAACACAGTAATTGCTCAGCGCAACTACGATATTTTGGTCTATGAGACAGAGTTAGGCGCGGATTTGGATTTACTACCATACTATCACTCGTCACAGGCAACCAGTTCTGGTCTAAATTTATCAAATTACCGCAACTCCATAGTTGACGATTTACTGCTGGGTGCGCGCGACACGACAGACGATTCTTTGCGTGCCAAAAAATACTCTGGCTTTTTGGAATATTGGGTCAATGATGTGCCGGCAATTGGACTTTATCGGGGAAGTTTGACTTATTACTGCAACCGCAATGCGCAGACTTATGGCGACAATTTACATCTTGCTACGGCATTAGATCGCTTTGGCGATATTGACTCGTGGGCAACAATTAAAGCGACCAAGAGTAAAACGCCTTGAGATTAGTCGAGATTTTCGATGCACGGTTACAGCTAATGGTTTTTGTGTTATAT
>CAVEGL010000004.1:0-17926 GCA_963615165.1 bacterium
GCCCAATATCCCTCATCAGTCGAGCGGTCAATGCTACCCATTTGATACGGCGATTCCATTGACAATGTTGAGTCAAGGTAAATAACCGAGCTACTATTCACATACTCAGTGTCGGTATAGTAGTTCTGGGCTTCACCACCAGCGGGGGGCGTATAAGTCCAGCCGTAAGCGTTACCAGTGTCAATGCTAGTGTTCCGCAGACAAACAATTGCCACTTGCCCACGAGTCGCGAGAAATCCGACAGGTTTCCCCATATAATCAAATTCATACTCGCCTACCACGCCGCTCACTGCTTCAACGAAGATGTCTGTATCAACAGCCGCCTTTAAGCGGGCTGGTGCCTTAATACTAGTGTCATATTCCGCCTCAGACGGTAAAACACACTCGTAAAAGTAGCCCTTGGTGTAGTCGGTTGTAGTTTCGCCGATATATTGGACAATTTTACCATAATTGCCAGCATTTGCCGCCGGCATATCTGGGGTTGCCCAGTGTTCTTCCACCTCGATAATGCGAGTGGTGAGAGTGGCGTCTTGGGTATCTACGTAAGATTTATTTGTAGCTTGATTTTTCTCAGTTGGAGTGGGGACGTCAAATTTTCCCGTTACTGTACCGTTCGTTATAACAGTTCTTCCGCCACAGGATAAATCCCCGGACACAACAATTTTTTCGGCGCTTGTCGTTCCTGTAAAGACTCCGTTGGCAGACGTGGCTACTCCTAAATCAGCGGCGCTCTTGTCCCCTTGCAAGGTTACTCCGCCAATCTTCGGCTTGTTGCTTAAAACATTGTAGTTAGTGGTCCCGCCACCGCCTCCGCCGCCGCCGCTTTCTATTAATCTTTTAATCCATTGCTGGAGTAGAGTATTCGCCGGGATATCATCTACGGACTGCCCATTCACCCCGGCTCGAATGAGTTGCTCCTCTATCGTATTCGCATTTAGGTTTTCTTCCATATAATCTCCAAAGTTAAGGCTTCGGCCACTAAAAATAATGCGGCTTTCACCGCATTTACTTTGTTTTTATTATATCACATTTTAATTATAGAACTCTGGGTTTAGTTGGTCATGTGTTAGTTGGAATCTTATCAGTCCTTCCGCCGTGACTATACCAGGTCCGCGTTTTTCCACGCCTACGCCATAGTCTACCTCCGTTTCCGTGCCGACTTCAATCCAAAGGTTGTGCCCGATGTCTAAGTCTTGATTTCCCCGCAATACTCCGATGATTGAGTCCCTCTTGAATTGAAAAGTGTCGGGGTCTTTTCCTGCTAAGTACCCTACAACTTGCTCATGTGATTCTGAACGGTCTGTCGGTACCTGTAATTCTCGTTTCATATCTACTGCCACAGTGATAACGATTGAGCAGTTGTCCCTAAGTTCCGTGTTGGCGATATCGCGTACGAGTTCCGTGTCATAAGAAATAAATCCGCGGGGCAACGCTCCAGCTGGTAAATTCATGCTATCACCGATGGCCCAGCGTCCGCGTAAATCTTTCGGGCCTTGCTCGTCCATTAGCTTTTTGATTTTTCTTAGTATTGGGTCTTGATATCTCATTTAAAAACCTACGTGCTTCCTTATTATTCTTGTTACCGCGCTAATATCGCTGGTATTCCAGCCTAGAATACCACGCACGGGCAACTTGCGAGTCCCCAATTGGTGATATTTTGCATAACTTGCGTTGTTCGTGATGGACGCAGACTTGTTTGTGTAGGAAGTTTTAAAACTCTTGCTTAGTCTGCCAGTTTTTTGTAATATCGGCCATGGATAAGCCTGTTTTCGGCTCGCCCACCTAGTACCAAAACGCCCACCCTGTGAGTTGAAGTTGGCTTTTGTAGATGTGGATAATTGGTCCGCTATTCTTTGAAAGGCTGGGGACATATTTTCCGTTTTTCCCGCGTATTTATCGAAGTTGTCGATTATCAGCGTATCTCCAGTCACGTAAAATGCAATATCCATTTCACCACCTGTCAAAGTATGCGTCACTGTCTTCGCATTTTGGGGCGCATTTACGCCGTTCAAAAAGATTTCCGCATGATTTACTTAAAATATCGCCAGAACCGCCATAAACGTCCAAATTTGCAGAATTAAGCATACCTTTACACGCCCCTCCATTCTTGTAATATTCGTCAAGCAAGCTTTTGGCGTATTCCATTTTCTTGTAGCCGTCCTTGCTGGTATTTTCGGTGTCGGTATTGTAGCCGTAGTCTTTGGCAAGTAGCATTCCAGCCGTCCAGATACGAGTAATCATTCTTATACAGTTCGGGACTGCCGCCTCATATGGCACGCAGGAATCCACACCTCTCATCTTTTCCACAATCATACACTCCACGTCGTCGCGGTTGGTATTCACGTAGTCTATATCTATCGGGGAATAGTAGTAAGAAACCACTACGCTATCAGTCGGGGTTGGCGCTGTTGTGAGTTCGATTCTGCCGGCTTTTGCATTTATCGCGGACACCTCCGCCGCCACTCCATTCACCAGGACTTCTACGGACGCCGTATCCGCTACCGCCGTATCTACCGAGTTGCTTATGATATTGGGGTAGGCGGTCGTAAGCGCCACCCCGTTAATCTCGGCAATTTCGTTGCGTACCTGCAAGACAAATCCAGCCTCCCGCAAAATATTTAATGTTGTTTCAAAAATTGGCAGACTCATTTTATCCCCATTTCTCCGTACGCCAGCTTTTTGGCTGCCTCGTAATCGGTAGCCTCAATCCAGCCAAACCCCGGCACGATAAAAAGTTCCTTTTTTGAGTCTTCCTTTTTTGGAGGTATGGTTGTAATTTTCTTTGATTTCTTTGCCGTTGCCATTGTATCTCCTTTCATATTTTTGGGGCTGAATTGAGTGCAGGATTTTTCGTCCTGCACTCTGTCAGCCTCAATTAGGCAACGCCTAGCGAGCCAACCATTAGTTTCGGCGCGTGATAAGCGGCGCAGAAACGGCCACGAGTTCCCCACTCATAAATATCGCGGTTGAAAGCGTTGTCGCTGTTCTCGATGTTCTTCGCGATGATTTTATCGGGAGAAACGCGAACGATGAGTTCGATTCCCTTGATACCTTCCTTTGTGTCAGCCAAGAACCACTTTGTGTCCGTGATGTATGGAGTCACAACCAACTTATAAGCATTGTAATTCACGTTGGTTGTACCGTTAATCACCTGCGCATTTAAGATTTCGCGAGCGGCTGCCGCGTTCTTTGGTCCTACGAACAAAGTGTCAGCCATAAGCCCGAGTGGTGAGCCTTGCGAATCTGTTTGTTCGGCAATTTTCTCAGCGGCGGCATTCAGATTGGTAGCATTCAAAACGCCTGCCTGGAGGTTGCCGTGGCTATCAGAGAAGAAAAACTCGTTGTCGGCGGTCTTGGTTGTGAAGCCGGCTGTCAAAGCATTGACAACAGTTGCCATTGGGGTCCGGTGCGACGCAATTGCAAGCGCATCAACCATTGCAGAATACTTGCCGAGGTTATCGTCCTCGATGTCTTCAGCTTTTACCGCAATCGTCTTCTCATACTTTACAGGGCGTGCGAGCGAAACTGTTGTGTTAAGCACAGCGGGTTGGCGCTCATCACCAAATTCACGCATTAAGCCCAGTCCGTCCATAGATTCAAGAGCCTCATAAGTGTGAGTGGTCTTGATTTCGTTGTAAAGAACGCCGACTAAGTCATTTTTAAAATTTGCATATCCGCGATTGAAAGTTACGCCGATATTTGCGTCAAGCGCGGAGATTTTCTGTTTGTTAATAAAATTTACAGACATTTTTTTTACTCCTTATATTTTTACGCGGACTTTGCCGTTAGTGGTATCTACGACTTCCACAATCTTGCCGACTACTTGATTGTTTGCCGTGTTTTCGTCTGCCAAAGCGACAGTATTGTCGTCGCCGACTTTTACAGTTTTGCCCAAATCCGTAGCGGCTACGCTAGTGATATTGAACTCGAATGTCCCCTCAGTCCATACGCGGATTTTGGTACCTTCCACATCACCTGTACCTTCCATAGCCACACCGATAAATGGAGTGTTGGCTTCGCCAGCTTTAGCGTTGCCGGAAGCATCTACGGTGACTAAGGTCCCAGCGTAGATAGTGTTGGTTAAGCCTGCATCGACTGAGATTAGCACCCCTTCGCGCCTTTTGTCGTCGCGGCCTGCAGAAACGTTCGCCATTTTTAATTTCCTTTCCTAATTTCTTTTAATTCGTCTTCGCTGTTCCCAAACATTTCAGCAACGTGTTTGTCATCGTCTGAAAGTTCGATTTCAGCTTCACCTTCGCCGTCTTTCCCCTCCTCCTCCATAAGACTCCGCACCGGTGCGCTCTCAAAGAGGTTTTTGAGAAGTTCAGTTGTTGTGATCGTTTTTCCTTCCGCCAAAGCAACCTCTCGGCTGTTTTCAGCAAGTGCCATGTATGCTTCCTTTTGCGCAGGTACGGCACGTCCCTCTTCGCAAAGTTTGGTAAATGTCAATTCAGCTTTTTCGCGGGCAATCGCGGCGCGTTCTTCCGCCAGTTTTGCCCTCTCCTCCGCTAGTGCGGTTTTTTCAGCGACTGCCCCTTCGACTTCGGCTTTTTGGTCTTCCTCAGCCTCCGTGTTTTCAGTGCTGTCGGAGTTTTCTGTATCTTCTTCAACATTTTCGACTTCGTCTTTTTGGTCGTCTTCTTTTGTTGGGAATAATACATTAACCACATCTTCGCCAAAATCTGAGATTTCATACTCGCCGCCGGCGTCAATCTGCGCACCATTCGGGAGGGTGATTTTCTCATCTTCGTCGTTCCGAATAATGATTTTCATCGTAATCTCCTTTTATTATTGTTTTTCACAGTAGTGGGCTGTATCGGTCGCGTGGAGCCCGTGTGGATATATCAGAGAAATAGTGCGGCCATCACAACCGCACCTACTATTTTCAATTATAGCACACTTGCCTTTTTTTTGCGCAACTCTATTTTTTCCCTAAGCCTTAGATAACGTTCTTCGCCATGTTTCTCGCGGTATTCTCGCAAGATTTCGCGTTCTGTCTTGCCGTCTATCCGCACTGTACCATATTTGTTTTCGGCGATATCGGGCATTGGGCTTCTAAATGAGTCATCAATTTTTAGTGTCATTTTTCACTCCTTTTGTAAATTAAATTGTAATCTTTTGCGTAGTCTTCCACTGCTTGATTCGTAATCCATTCCCAACGCTCTTGGTCCGACATTTTTTTGAAAGTTCCGTCAGTCTTGCGTAGAATGCTCCACTCTATCTCCGCCTCCTCAATATACATATCATTAAACCAGTCGGCGAAGTCCTCTTGATTCGTCATAGCGTGTGGCCATGACTTCCCCCCAGTCGAAAGTTCATAAGTGTATGTTGGTCCAACGGCTCTAATCTGTTCTAAATCCATTAGCTGGGCTAGGGCGATGTCCATTCCCGATAGAGAACTGTTGCCGGGGTGGTTGTGGGTAATCGCGGAAACTCCGTTATTCTGCAGGTATTTAGATAGTCCCGCGGGAAAGCTCACCTGGTCAATTTTTCCGTCCGTAATTTCAGCCAATTTGTTGCCTTTGGCGTCAAAAGCCGCCATAACTTCGTATTCTCGGTCGCGGATATTGCGCTCTACCTCGTCCAGTGTGTCCCCTGAGTTAATTTGATTGAAACTCGCACGCTCCAGCGCCTCCTGTTTAGTACCGTCCTCGGGGATTAACCCTTTTTTTATCAATTCAGCCTTGCGGGTGGTTTGGATATAATTTACTAAATCTAGATTATCGGGGAA
This sequence comes from bacterium, assembly GCA_963615165.1. GTDB lineage: Bacteria > Patescibacteriota > Saccharimonadia > Saccharimonadales > Saccharimonadaceae > Nanosyncoccus. Next base: position 5,732 of record CAVEGL010000004.1, read on the forward strand.
TCCCGTCGCTTTTGGTTTGCCCTCGCCACTAATCTTTACCCATATACAACGGCAATTCAGATGAACTTGTCCCGGCTGGAACTTGGAGTTTAACATTTGTTTGTAGGTTACAACAGTTTCATCTAATGCGTCGCAAGTCTTGCAGGTATTTTCAAGCAACGCACTCCACATATATACGGACTCTTCGGCGTTTCTGCTTTTTTGGTAGGTATCTACTCGCCCCGAATTAAATGCGTCATTTACTAGTCCTGTTTTCGTACCGTTAATGGCTTGCGATATCCATAACGCCAGTGATTCTTTTAGCAGGGTGGTCAATGTTCCCTCCGCCACAATCGGGATTTTTAGCTTTTGTTCATCTACTATTGCATTAACATCGTTTTGCTGTTTTTCAATAATAAAATTTACGAATTGATTCATGTGTCTGTCGCGGAGGTCGGCGGTTTTTGGCGCTTTTTCCCCCGCCTCGTCTGCTGTAGTCATCACACCGCTGTTGTAGCTCTCTTTGTATGCTGTTTTTAGCGCTTTCTCGTAGGCTTTCGGCAGTTTTATTTCGTCATTAGGGTTATTTGCCACCTTGTCGGCAAAATCCTCTAAAATCGGCGTTATTTTGGCTTCTAGCGCCTGTTCTTGTTTGTCTTTGGTCGCAACTATACGCTCCCAGTTTATATCTTTCTCGTATAAGTTCGGCTTGCGGTGCGGAAATATGTCGGCGGTGTCGCCGTTGTCCTCCTTTGCCTTTTTGCGGGTTCTTGTGGGTTCTTCTTCCGTCGCAACGTCCGTAGTCTGCTGTGTCGGTTCTGTCGGTTTTTTTATCTCGAATTTAGTAGCAATTTGCTGTTCCAGCCCCTCCAAAATGTAATTAGGCAGACGGTCTTTCTCTATCAACTTCAAAAATGCGTTCTTCAAAAATTCTTGATTGCTCTCGGTCATATCCTCAAAGTAAAATTCGGGGTAATATCGTTTCCCCGCGGGGAAGTTCAGGTCAATTAAGTCGGCAATCCAATATTGGTTAATGTGCTCACATATTAAGTTCATAATACCGCTGAGGCTTGTCATGAACAAATCACTTTGGTCGGCGCTGAGTGCGTATGAACCTACACTGCCGGAACCTTGCGAACCTAGGAGAGAAAAACTCGCCAAAAACGCCCTCGCCATTTCAGAATTTTGGCGTTCGATGGACTGATGTGTGTTGCTATTGTCCCCGCCTTGCAATTCTTCCACGTCATAGCCATATGGAATTGACGCCGTTGGGTTTAGCGTGCCGAGTCTTGCCAACGCGCTGAGTGCTTTCTTCCTGTCCCCGTCGGTCTTCACTATCGCGTCGCTGATTCTTCTGAGTAGTTTCGGTTTTATTGCTGAGTTCTGGATAGCGATGGAGTCCAAATATTCAATTTTCTGTTTTTTGTCATACGCTTTATAAATGGACTTAAACGCTGAACGCCCATAATATGGCTCGTCCGCCTTGTTGTAGGTAAAAAGAAAGGTTTTGTATGCTGGAATATCAACGTCGATATATTTATCACCGAACGAACACCGCTGATGAACGCCGTTATAGCCACCTTTATCATCCACTTTTATCGTCAGCGTCGTAGCGTCCCTGATAGCAAGTTTTTTGACTACGATTTTGCCGTCGTCCGTCATTTTGTAGATTCGTTCGAAACAGGCGAACCCGTCCACCATAGCTTTTAACATCTGCTCCAATACTAAAGAAAACGGGAGTTCCATTCCCCCCTTGTACGGCAGGTCAAAAAGGCAACTTCTTATAAAGTTCGCCTGTTCCTCTCCTTCGTCATTTTCGTCTGCCTTAACCCCATGGGCGCAAGCCAAAATCGGCAAGCTCACAATCTTATAGAGTGATTCAACCGTGGCGTCCTCTCGCATTTTGCGGTAGTCTTTTATGGAGATTTCGTCTGTCCTCGCGCTTTCGTGGTCATATGAACCAAATACCACATCACCGCTCACCCCCGATTCTTTCGTCATGTCGGCTTTTGGTATAGGTCCTGCGCCCTGCTCTTGGGTTTTAAAAAGTTTATCTAATATGCTCATCGTAAATTCCTATATTAAAAAAACGGCGTCTGCCGTATCTTGTTTCTATTATACCACACTCGGTAATGTTGGTGTTGCCCTAAAATATCATGCCAAAAAACCGAACAAAAACAGGCAAAACGCGGGTTTTTGGGCGCATTTGTTCGGTTTTTATATGTCCATAGCGTTCCAATATTTTCTGTTTTTCACCACAAGTCTTCCTCCTCGTCCTCATTGAAGACATAGCCCCCAGCTGTAGCAACCTCCAAAGTTTCGTGTGTGCGCGTGCTAATCTCTCGCACCCCATAAGCAATAGCGTCCATAGCGTGGTCATTGCCGTCTTCGGGCTCTCGCAACTGTTCTCCCGTGCTTTTCTTCTTGCGCCACGCATATGCTAGATATTCCCGCTCCAGGTCCTTATCGTCGGCGGGATAAAATACCTTGCGCCGTTGCACCAGCTCGATGTTATACATTTTGCCGTTGGATTTTTCGCCTGCCGTCTTGTTGCACCCTATTGCCCGCAACCCATTGGCGCACATTTCGGCAATTATTTCGGGTCTGGCGTTATCGCATACGAATAGTGCGTCTTTTATACCCTCTATTTCTTGAATTTTGCCTATCAGCTGGCTGTTTAGGAGTTTAGATTGGTAAATATACGTCTTAACGAAAATATCGCCGTTCTCGTGTTCATAAATGCCCACCACGGCTGTCGGGTCTTTGGAGAAGCCAAAATCCACGCCACAACATTTTAACACGAAACCCTCGGGCTTATCATTCACCGCCTGCCACCCCTCATATACGTTGCCCTCAAGACTCCCGATTTCTCCCAAACCATATACTCGCCACCAGTTGCCTGTACCGTCGCCCCTGCGAGCTTCCAGCGTCCGCACGATGTTTTTGTCAAGAGCTGAGTTGTCCAGATAATTTACTTTTATAAAATCCGTGTCTTCGCGTGGTAAAATTTCGTCGTGAATCCAAAATTTATTAACAGGGTTAAAGTCGCACCAAATTTTGTGCTTGGTGCGCACTTCCAGTTGCCCAAACGTTTCAAAGTCGATACGGTTAGCCTCATTTACAAACAAATAATCACGTCTGGCGCCACGTGCCCCGGTTTCTTTTATTGCCACGAACTCTATCACCGTCCCCGTGTGGCTGTTCAAAAAAGTGTGCTCGGTTTTATTCTCAATAAAAAAACTCGTTGTCTTTGTTTTTTTCAGAATCGTCTTAAAATCGCGAATTGCGCCACGCTTTAGGTTGGGAAAACTGTCAGTTGCTACGGTGATAAGTTTGCCATACCACGCAAAAGAACACGTGAGCAGCATTGCAAGAATGTTAAAGGTCTTGCCCGCGGACGTCCCGCCTTGTACCACGTTTATGCGCCCATTCATGCGGGCAATTTTGGTGTAGCAGTTAGTTTGCGTCAGCCCCATCGTTTTTTAATTCCTGCGTGATAGGCGTCAATTCGGGAATGTCTATCGCCACCGAGCCCGAGTGTTTTACCAAAACTTCAGCGCCAAATAATAGCTTGTAAGCCTCCACGATAGCGCTGAATCCCTGTTTTACTATACTTCGTGCCAACGCTTGACATACTAGCCCACCAGCGCCCAGTGAGCCGTCATTGGTTTCTAAAATTTTCCTAGCCTCCTGTATATCGGTGCAGTTTAGGGCGCGCAACATCTGTTTTGCAAGATTCACTTTAGAGTCTTCGGTTAGGTCGGGTAAGACTTTTTTCGCCACTACAGAGATCCTCCCCTGTGTTCCGTGGAGCTTAGGTTGATTTTCCTTGCTAAACGGTCTGCCGTTCATTCTCCTTCCGTTCTTTGGGCGTTCGTGTTGTGGTTTCTTTGTGGGGTTATTCATTTATTTTCATCTCTCCATTGTTAAGTTTTTTTACAATTTCTTTCTCCCTGTCAGACAATTCTACCTTCACCGCCAACTTCTCCTCCGCCAACTTTTTCACCGCCAACTTCTCCTCCGCCAACTTCTCCGCCACTTTGTCTGAAACTAAAAATCCCCCGCCAAAAAGCCCCTTTTTTACCTCTTTCAGTTTATCTAGGTTTTTAACGAGGCAAACCTCATCAGACTTGAATTTTATATCGTGTCCGGCTTTCACCACATATACGAAGTCGTTGGATATTTTACAGTTTTTCGGTCTGTTGTATTTTTCGAGCTCCTTGCCCTCGTCCGGTTGCGCCTCCTCTATTGCTTTACACAATGACGCACCACAAAAAATCCTATTTTCCTCCGGTTCCATATTTGTTATGAAACTGGTGCGCACCAACGCCCCATTTTCGTATATAACCGATGCCCCGCAGACAACTCTGCAAACCTTAAGTTCCGGAGCTATGTTAAACAAAGTGAGGTGGGGAGCATACAGGAAGAATTTTATCCCCCTAGCGTCATACCACCTACATATTTCGCTAAGTATCGAGAATGGGGGGTTGTCTATTACTACTCTATCGGTATAATCTTCCGCTTGATAATCTCCGCCCGGCTTAAACGGTCTAATGTTCTCGCACTTTATGGAGTAAGTTTCTCGAACCCACTTTTCCACCGCAGTAGCCACCGCTTTCGGAGTGTAGCAGTCATCGGTGGTGAGTTTGGGCTTGAACTTATCCACAAAATCATCATACTCGTCATTCCAGCCATTCACATCGTCAATCCACTCCGCCACGTCATTCTTGCTCAGCCCAGCACTCTGCATCGCGTCAAGGTCCCATGACAAGTCCGCACTTGCCGTAGCATTGTCCGCCAGTGCCATTTCTCGCCCTTGGTGCGAGTCTAAATCCACGTCCGTCCGCTTTACGGCAATAATCTTTTTGCCGTCGCTCTCCACAATCTGCACATCTTCCAAACCGATTTGTCCAGCCGCCTCTACAATTCCATTGCCGGCAATTATGCGGTTATTCTTGTCAATCAGAATGGAACGCCCCGCGCCATAGTTGCGCAGGCTTTTATCTAGTAGCCCCATTCCCTTTTGAGTGTGCTTGTTGAAGTTCTTATTGTCGAACTCTAAATCGTTAATCTTCGTCATATTCTGGTTCTCTTTCTTCGGGTTCGTAACATTCGTAATCTTCTCGCATTTTCTTTATCCTCCTCAATCTTATCAGTGCCTCTTCTTTAGTTTCTAGGGTGTCTAAAATGTCCCAGCGCCATTCCGATATCTTTTCTTCCACATACCACTCGCCGTCATATTCTACCACCCTGAGGTCGTTCATGATTCGCCCCCCGTTTTCTGCCTTCTGCTATGAGCGTGTAAAGGTGCAACTACTCGGCGCGAGCGGTCTGAATTACGCTCCCCATGACACAAACATAAATACGGTTTATTGACGTAATAGGGTGGCTGGAAGGCAGAAAAAGAGGGGCGAGTCTTCACTCCGCCTCCTCATTTTTCAAAACTTTCTTTTCTAGACGGATAACCGTGCGCCTAAGCCTATCTATTTCAAAATCCTTGGACTCCATCTCCTTTTGCAATAGATATTTTTCACTCTCTAGCGCCAGTAGAGCCCGCTCTAAGGTGTTATGAGTGTGAAATGCTTTTATTATGCACACGGTTGCCTCCTTTTTCTTGATTATAGCACTTTCGGGGTGTTTTTTCAAGAATAAACGCTTATGGCTTGGCGTTTATTGTCGGCAGTCCCATATAATCCGCGATTTTTTGTCTAGCCTCCTCAAACCCTACAGCAAAATCCGTCATATAACCTTTTTCCCGCAAGGCTTTCAATGTTTCAGCCTGTTCTTGCAGGTGGTTGTCTTTTTTAAGTGTGCCGTCCTTTCTGTAGGGGCTTTTGCCGTCCGCTTTCAATTCCAAATACAACCCGCCATAGATTTTGCCTCCTTTTTGGCGCATTTCTGCGATGAATAAGTCGGGATAACCACGCTTTGGGTGTATTGCTTTATGGCGGATTGCCTGCCCCATTGTCAGTTTTATGTCAGCGGCTAAATCAAACCTGTATATCATGTCTGGGAACGCCATACACAGCCATTGTGCCAACATTTCGCGGAGAATCGCTTCGGGTTTCATTCTTGGATATCTTCCAAAATCTCGATAAGCTCCGCCTCGCCGACTTGCTCGGTTTCTTCTTCTATCCGTTTTAGCATTCCTGCCGGGTCTTCTTCCATTTTTTAATTCTCCTTAGTTAAATATTCCTCAGCGGTGTCAATCTCTTCCACCTCTTTCTCGGCTTGAGTCTTGGCTTGTCGCACCTCTTGGTAACCTTGCCAGGCTAAGTCCATACCCTTTTTTAAGCGGTTAAACTCTTTTCTGTCTAAGTCCCGAACTAGAGATATGATTGTTTGAAAACGTGCCTCCACTCTGTCTTCGGTCTGGTTTTTCTTCTTGAAACACATATTATTTATCTCCCCGCAATTTGATTTGTGCGTTGTCTTTCGCCCACATCTTTAACGTGTTGTAAGATAAGCCGTGTCTTTTTGCGATGGCTGTAAGTGGTGTGCCACTCGTGTATTCCGCTATAATTTCATTGGCGATAGGCTCAATCTTGGTTTTTACCACGGAACTTTTCCCTCGCCGACTAGTACTTCCGCCTTTCTTCCCTGCTCTTCTAGCAAGTTCAGGGTTGGACGCGAAACCACGCTTTCTGCCATAACTAGTTGTACCGCCTACACGCCCGATACGTTGATAAAATGTTTCGCCGTATCTCGCTTTGTTTGTTGCGGCGGCTTTTAAGCCACCATCTCTGTTCCCACTCATTTTGCCTACTCCTCTCTCTTCGTCATCTGTACGAAGTTTTTTATTAGTTTTCCTATTAGTAAAGTCCATAACTGAGTATCACAGCTATCACTATTATTGTGGCGATTGCCATCAATATGTAGAGTATCATGTTTGAGAGCCCGTTCATTTTACCCCCTCTACTTCGTTGCGATAGTCTTCCTCCTCGCCAAAATACACCATTCCGCGCTCCGGAACTGTAATTTTTAAATATTGGCTGTATTTTTGGATTAAAATTCGCAAATACTGTAGTTTTAGAGGCTTGCCGGTTTCTTTTTCTATTAACTCCGCCAAATGCCACATGGGTACAACTCTCCCGAGGTTGCGGGCAGAGATAGCGTTTATAGCCTTTATGCGTTTTTCGGTAATCATAATCGCACCGTCAAATTCTCGATGGTTGCGGTTTTTTATTGCTTTTTCCAGCGTTGCTTTATTTTTGAACCCTCTGTTTGAGTTGCGCGCTAAGTCACTTTTTTCGTCGGTATCGCGACAGTAATCGTCTTCGTACTCCTTTTTGAAGTTTTCTGCTTTAAGCATTTTGCTCCGCCTTTCGGTTTAGGGCTAATGCCTCGCCAACGGTTATATCGTCGCGAATTTTTATGCCCGATAAGTGCTTGTCATAGATTGTGTCAAGTCGTCTGAGATACCTGTCTATAGTGCCGTTGAGTGTTGTCGAATCTTTGCACACCGATGCCAGGATACACTCAAGAATTTGCCCTTGCAGTTTTTGCACGTCGGCTAAGTAGTCTAATTTGTGGTTAATGTTTTCAAAGTCTAAATCTAGCATTTTCCTACCTCCTTTTTTACCGCACTAGGCTAATTATAGGTGCCAGTAATGGTTTGGGCTAACCGTGTAATATGGGATTGTAAAGAATCCCACCCCCACACAACACAAAAGTGCGTGCATTACGATACTATGTCCCTGCTGTTGTCTATTGTAAATAACGCTGTCTTTGACGTCTTTATTCGTTTTCATATTTTTCTCCTTTATTCTTTTATTGGTGCGGGAGGATTATGCCACCTTTTTGGAGGGAAGGCGTTTTTTCTGATAGGAGTAAAAAACATACAATCTCCTCCCGCGTTATAGGGTATGTATAAAGAACTGCGGCCTTGGACACACCCGTTTAAGCGCTCAATGCGTCGCACCGCTGTTCTGCCACACCCTCGATTTGATTTATAATGTACTCAAGTTTTATGTCTAAAATCTCCATTAAGTCTGCTACGGCGTCGCCTAGGTCTAAAAACTCGCAGACGGATTCATTCTCGTTCTGATTCGGTCGGCTATTGACGAAACGTTCCAAAATCCTCGCGTCTTCGCTCGAATAGTCGCACGTTATGCAGGTCGCAATGAAGTCCAGCAGGCAAGCCTTGGCTTCGGCTTTATCCACCCTTATGCCTCCTCTCGTAAATCTTTACGATTTGCGAACAGCACTATTGACAAGACTATCAGTGCTATCCCTTGCACCCATGCCAGACTTAAATCGCAGTCCGAACATAGTACGAATGCACTTGCTATCCCCAATGCTACGCTCAAAATCTTTTTCATTTTCGCTTACCTTTCTGCCTTTTTTGGCTTTCTTTGTTTATACCTCTATTGTATCGTAACCGTGCGAAAAAGTCAATAGTTTATTAATATTCTTTTTATTATTTTGTCCCCGAGAGATATTGCTTATCGTCTTTCATGACGTCTGCTTTATAATTTAGTCTGCTTTAGCAGTCCCCTTAGAGGCGTCCTGCCGGTCTTCTTCGGATTCGCCTAACACGGCGTCCATTATTTCGACTTTGTTCGGGTTATCTGCGTACTCTCCGTTAATTGTCTGGTCTTTTTGGATAGCCTCCTCCAGTTGGGTGCTCAACGGCCCGAATTTGCTGATTAGAAGTTTCAGAACGGTTTTGCTCGCCATGGCGTCGAAGTTCTCCGCCCAAAGTCCCGAGTTGTACTTAGCATAATTCTTAGAGTATTTGTTGGCGTGGGCTTTTAGCTCATCGATTGTCATATAAAGAGATTTCTCGAATCCGTTCAGTAGTCTAAAATATGCGACATAGCCTACAATCTTAGCCTTTTCGCGTTCGGCGGTGTCTTCAATCCACTTAAACTCAATTTCGCCCGAAAGTCTGTCATTGCTCACGATTTCGCCCTCGCGGACGTCTGTGGCGTTTATCGTCTTGTAGTAGCCGGAACGTTGCGCCAGCTGGATAAATCCTTTGTATCCCATCTGGAATTGGCAAGAGTTCCCGCTTTTGTTTTTGTATGGGATTAGGTACGCAAATCCCAAATTAGGGTTTATTGGTAAATCCATGGCGGCCGCCGTCAATGCCGCTGTTACGACTGTTTCGGGCTTGCACTCCGCCAACATTTGGTTCTGGTTTGCCACGGCGACTAGGGTTGTCATAAATTGTGGGGCGCGCTTGCCCAGTAGGTTCTCAATTCTCCCCGAAACTGCCCCGCTCCTAATATATTGTGCTATTGATGTGTTTGCCATTTCTTTCTCCTTTTTATAGACTAAAATCGCCCAGCTCGTTAATATCTTCGATTAAAAAGTTTGGCTCTTTATCCCCGAACTTTTTAATTTGCTCTAGACATTTCGCAAGTTTTGCCTCTCCATGCTCGACAAATTCCGCGCTTGCGTGGTGGTATTGTACCCGATACGGATACACCGTTTCGACTACACAAAAGTAAAAATTCACGAACGATAGTTTTATTCCCTGCGACGCCGCGCCCATTAGCGAATAAACCGCGGCTTGTAGGTCATAATGCCTCCGCATTGCCATGTATTTCCATTGGTCGAATTGCGCGGTTGTTTTTATGTCGGTGATTATCATCGAACTGTCATTTTTCAGTAACGCGTCCGCCTTTCCACGGATTCCGACACCCTCAGCGGTAGCGTAAAGTTCTATTTCGTGTTTTGTGTTATCTCCTTTTAGCAGTTTTCTACTCATCGGGTGATTCTCTACGTTATCAACGATTGTCGCGATTTCATCATATTGGGTTTTTGTGATTATCGTCTTGCCTTCCGCCATTTTTTCGGCTTTCCATTCTTGGGCAGCCTTAGTTCTGAAACTCTCAAAAGGTGATAATTCAAACGCGCCCGCATCTCCGCCCAAAACCAGCATATGCACCAGCTCCCCTAAATCTATCGCGGGGCTAGCCGGTCCCGGAATCATTTTGCGTTTTTTCGCCACCGCGTAGTCTATGCCCGAGTCTAGGATTATTTTCATACTTGAGTAGCTCCACGATGGGTGGTTGTGATATTCTTTCTCAGTTGCCATTTTTTTGCCATTCTTCGAAAGTTGGATTGTCATAAATCCCAAACTCGTCTTCTTGTGTTTCAATAAAATCCTTGTAGTCTTGATATTTGTCCAGTAAAGCCTCAAGCCTCTCCCTAAGCTCTAGCCAGTCGCTGTCCATTCCTAGTATCGCTTCTGCATCTCTCGGGTTGTGCAGGTCATAGCCTGCACCCTCCAGAATCTCTTCAATTATTCTCATAAAACCTCCCAATTTGCGAACTTTGATAATCGTGGGCAATTTGCTCTAGCGTTTCGATAGCGTCCCTACACTCGTATCGGTACTCGTCTAGCATATCGATTAGCTTATCTTCCGACAGCCCTGTTTCTTTCGACAGTTCTTCAATATCCCCGTCATAGAACAGCTCTTGTCTTCGGTGTCCCTCGTCGTCATCGTCCCAATCCCAGTATGTGTTGTTCTCGTTAAAAATTTTCATTTTCGCTTACCTTTCTGCCTTTCGGCTTATCTTGTGATTCTATTTTATCAAGCGCGGTCTTTTTTGTCAATAGTTTTTGTGTTTTTTATTAACCGCCAATCCTGTGCCGCACCCCATATCTCCACTCTTTTGCCACGTCGGATTGGTAGTCCGGGTCTAGGCTCGGCTCCATATATATCAGTTTTTTTATTATCCTAAATTCTAAATAAACCTGTGGCTCGCCGTCTTTGCCTTTTTCGTAATGGGCAACTGCTACATAGTATGGTTTTCTTTCTTTTTCGAACGCCCCGCGCGTTTTGCGTGGGTGCCATTTGCCATTACTATCCAAAAGCACTATCATCGTCGGCAATTTTGTGCTAAATCCCATATATATCTCCATTCTTTGTGTCACTATCCATAAAACTAGCCCCAGCGCTTAAAAATTGGGGGTTAGGGGCGCTTTTAGACTTCAATTGGCAAAGTTCTGCGTCTTTTGCATTTAAAGGCGTTCTAGCGCCCATTTTTTGGCTTGTAAGGTCCCTTTGGTCGCCGATATAAGCTTTCATATAGGCAATTTGGCTGCACCTAATCCAAATATCGCCAATCCGCACCATCGGGTTCTTGCCTGAATTTACAAGGCTTGCTATTTTCTTGGCGTATTCTTCTGTTATTCGCACTATTTCATTGCTACCAATTAAATGCACCGCCACTATTTTCATTTTGCGCTCCTTCGTTAAAGTCATATGTTTCACTTTGTCTTCTGTTCGCCGTTTGGCTACCCCATTGGTAAATGATGTCCCTGTTGCGCAGGAGTTGGGAAAAATCCGCGCACATTCGCACTTCTTTTGGGGCGAATCTGTCCTTGCCTGCCTCTTTTATTATCGTCATGGCGGTCAATATCCACCGTTCGCCTTTATCTTTGGCGCGCAACATATTAAAGACAGCCCGTCGGTTGGTCGGGGTGTTTGCCTGCTTATACCCAAAAAGATTTTCCCAGGCCAAAAACATTTTATTAATTTGGGAATTTCCGTATTCCGATTCTGCGCTTTCGCCTTTAGGTACGATAGTACCTAAATATTTATCTTTATTTAATTTATCTTTATTATATTTATCTTTATTATATTGTGTCGGATTTACCGTCGTCGGGTTTTCCGACAACGGTGAATCCGTCGTCGGGTTTTCGTACAGTTGCACGATATTCCCGCCAAACTTGCCGTCCGTGTTTTTTTGTTCCCACGAGATATAGCCGGCTTGTTTTAATTCCAGCAATGCGCCCCGCACAGAATCCCGCCCCTCTTTCACGATTGACGCCAGCCCATTCACCGTAAAATCCCAGCCGTCTGGCAGTGATTGCATTGTAGTAATCAGCCCTTTTGCCTTTAGACTTAGGTTTTTATCTCGCAACCATGTGTTTGGTATGGCGGAGAAGTTATTTTTTACCCTGGCAATTCTTGCCATTTTTTACCTCCTTAATTTTAACAATAAAAAAACACCTAAAATCGGCGCTCTAAGTTTCTTTTTTCATAAAATATCTCCAGCCTCTTCCTGCTTTATTCTAGGCTGGAGTGGGCGAGGCAGGAAGCACCCGCCCTCTCTGTTTTTTATTTTATCACGCTAAAGCTAAAAAGACAACAAAAAAACGCGCCCGGTAATGCTTATTATCGGTTGGCGCGCTAAATAAATCATACTACATAAAATGCCCCCATGGTAAGCGAAGAAAGGGGGCACTCTCATATAAGG
>CAVEGL010000005.1:0-5285 GCA_963615165.1 bacterium
TTATATGCGGGAGGGCGGGGGCGGCTCAGTTTGAGGGGGGGGTAGAGGTGGCTAACCCTGTAATTTATCTATTGTAGCACAGATTTGGGATTTTGTCAAGTTGTGTGCGATGGTGGGGGCATTGTGTGCCGGTTGTCTAGGTGCGATAAATATCCAATAATACCGCTGGAGCTTTGCCGAAAAATTTGCTATAATAGCGACAAGAAGGAGGAGAATGAACGAAACATTGAAGCTGACACCGTCGGAGTTTATTTCGGCGACGAATCAGACTTTGGAATATGCTTATGCGGCGGTTTGTATTGTTGGGGAAGTGGCGAGTTTTAAGGTGAATCAGGGGAAGTGGGTGTTTTTTGATATTAAAGATGCGGAGTCGAGCGTGGCTTGCTTTATGTCGATGTGGAATTTGCGAATGCCGCTAGAAGATGGGATGAAGGTTTTGATTGCGGGAACGCCGAAGTTGACGAAAAGGGGGAAGTTTTCGGTGACGGTGCAGCCGGTGAGGCTGGTGGGCGAGGGGAGTTTGCGGAGAGCTTACGAGATGTTAAAGAAGAAATTGGCGGACGAGGGTTTGTTTGCGGCAGAGAAGAAACGCAAATTGCCAGAGCGGATTGAGCGGTTGGGGGTGATTTCTTCGACGCAGGCGGCGGGGTATGCGGATTTTGTGAAGATTATGAATGCTCGGTGGGGTGGAATAAAAATTAGTGTGGCGCATACGCAAGTGCAGGGGGCGAGCGCGGCGGATCAGATAATGCGGGCGCTTAGTTACTTTAATGAGCGGGGCGAGGTGGAGGTGATTGCGATTTTGCGGGGTGGTGGGAGTGCGGATGATTTGGCTTGCTTTAATGATGAACAGTTGGTACGGGCAATCGTGGCGAGTAAAATTCCGGTGATTACGGGGGTTGGGCATGAGGTGGATGAGTCTTTGGCGGATTTGGCGGCGGATGTGCGGGCTTCGACGCCTTCGAATGCGGCGGAGATACTGACGCCCGATCGGGAGACGGAGATTCGGCGGATGCGAGAGATGATGACGGGGATTTCGCGACATGTGTGCCGAGAGATCGAGGTGGAGCGAACGGTGAATGCGGGGAAAATTGAGCGGGCAGGACGTGAAGTGGTAGGGCGAGTAATTAATCCGCAATTACAAAAAGTGGAGGAGCAGAAAAGCTCGATGCGACAGGCGACTCAGCGACGATATGACGAGCTGAAGCAGAGGTGGGAGTATCTGACGCGGATACTGAAGGCAGTCAATCCAGAGCAAGTTTTGGCGCAAGGATATGCGATAGTGGCGGGGCGGAAGGGCGTAGGAGATGTTGTAAAAATTACAACAATGAGATACGAGATGAAGGCGGAAATTAAAGAAATTAAAGAAAGGAGCTAAAATGACGGGAAAAAGTTTGAATGAGAAAATTATGGAATTGGACACTAAGGTGGAATGGTTTAATTCGGACGATTTTAAGCTGGAGGAGGCAGTTGTCAAGTATAAGCAGACGGTGGAGCTGGCGAAAGAGATTGAAACGGAGCTTTTGAGTTTAAAAAATGAAATTGAGGTTTTGGCAGAGGATTTTAATAAATAAATTATAAAACTTGTGGTATAATGGGGGTATGAAAAATGGACAAGTACCACCAATTCAACCTGTGATGCCGTCGAATATGGCGAATGGAATGATGAATGGACAGATGTCATCAAATATGGCGAATGGAATGATGAATGGACAGATGTCATCAAATATGGCGAATGGGCAGATGCCGCCGGTGGGGGTAGCCGGGGTGACGATAAATCCGGCGCAGACGGTGGTGGTGCCAAGGAAGGATAATGCTAGCTTGGCGAAGACGATTGCGATTGTAATTTTGTCTTTGGTAGCGGCAACTTTTATTGGGCTTTTTGTATGGATGTTTGTGCGGTATAGTGAAGTGAATTCAGATGTGAATGGGCAGATTGACGTCGCGGTGGCGGAAGCGAAGGAGGCACAAGCGGCGGATTTGGAGGCAGAGTTTGCAGAGCGCGAAAAGGAACCGTTGAGGGATTTTGTGGGACCGGCGGATTATGGGCAGTTGTCTTTTCGGCATCCCAAGACTTGGAGTGTGTATGTAGCAAAGGATGCTATGAATGGCGGAGATTACGAGGCATATTTTAATCCGTTACAGGTGGATGCGGTAGATGAGGATACTATTAATGCTTTGAGGTTGTCGATTTTGAATAAGAGTTTTGATGCGGTAGTGGCGGAATATCAGAAAGACATGAATAAAAAAGATTCTGGGCTAACTATGCAATCTGTAGAGGTGAATGGGATTACGATGAATCGATATGAGGGGAAAATACCTGATACGGAATTTCAGGGGGTGATTGTGATTTTTAAGATACGCGATAAGACGGCAGTATTGCAGACGGACGCGGTGAATTTTGTGAGTGATTTTGATGCGCTACTTGAGACTATCACATTCAACGCTTAGTGTGGTATAATTGGGGAATGGAGACGGAGGTAGATGGAATTTTACTAGCGGCACACGAGCTGAAGGCGCCTTTGGCGGTTTTGCGACAATTGGCGTTTTCTTTTGATGAAATGGATGCACGTGGGGAGAATATTCGATCGAAAATGATTAGCGTTTCGGAGCGTGCGATGCGACAGGTGAATGATTTGGCGCGAATTCGGCGGCTTGAGGACGGGATGTTTGTGATGGAACCGGTGGCGGTGCGAGAAGTTTGTGATGCGGTGACGGCGGAACTGAAGCAACTTTTTCAGTATAATAAGCGTGATTTGCGCGTAAAATATACGAATAAATCGCGACTGGTGATTGCGAATCGAGAGCTGCTGGTGAGTGTGGTATATAATTTTCTACTTAATGCGATGCACTATTCAAATACAGAGACGCGGTCGATTTTGAAAGTGAGTGATCGGGGCGAGATGGTGCGGGTGACGGTGCGGGATTTTGGGCCGGCTTTACCGATGGAGGTTTGGCGTGGGATGAAGAGTGGTGGCTTAGAGAAGCCGACGGCAGTGGCGATGCGCCCTAGTTCGAGCGGAGTGGGACTGTTTATTGCGTCGCGCTTTTCTAGATACATGAACGCAAAAGTGGGGGCGGTGCGACATCGGGATGGTACCAGTTTTTATGTGGAAATTCCGATTTCGCGACAGGCGAGGTTGTTTGAATGATCTTTGTAGTCGATGACGATGAGATTATGGCGGGATGCGTGGCGGGGCTTTGCCGTGATTATGGCGAAGTGCGGATTTTTTCGAATGCGATAATGGCAATGCAAACGATGGACGAGCTGGGTGTGCCGGATTTGATTTTTCTGGATGTGCTACTAGACGGACCGGATGGGTTTACGTTTTTGAATGAGCTGGTGTCCTTTCCGGATACAGCGAAAGTACCGGTTGTGCTGGTGACTTCGCTGGATTTAGTGAAGGTGGATTTGGCGGATTATGGAGTGGTACAGATACTAAAGAAAGACACGATGGTGCCGGCGGAAATTAAGCAGATTTGCGAGCGCTATGCAAAATAAAGATATTAAGACGCTAGGGATAGTGCTGAGGCGGACGAATTACGGGGAAGCGGATCGGATTTTGAATATTCTGACGCCAGATGGTAGGGTGGCGATGATGGCGCGAGGTGTGCGGAAGGCGAAGTCGAAATTGGCTGGCGGAGTGGAGATGTTTACGCTTGCGGAGATTAACGGGCATTTTGGGAATAAGGAGCTGGGGATTTTGACGGGGGCGAGAATGGTGCAATATTACGGGGGGATTTTGAAAGATTTGCAGACGCTTGAGGTGGCAAGCCGAGTGATAAAAAAGATTGGGAAGATTGCGGAGACTTCGGAAAATGCGGAGCTTTTTGGGATTTTGCGGCAAGTTCTGGAGCAACTGAATTTGGGGGCGAAGGCGGGGCTGGTGGAAGCTTGGTGTGATTTGAATTTGCGGCGCGCGATTGGGGAAGAAGTGAATTTGTATCGCGATAAGAACGGAGAAAAATTATCGGCGAAGCAGCGCTACGGTTGGCATCGAGCGGAAATGGGGTTTGAGGCGAATGTAGCTGGCGAATATGGGGTGGAGGAAATTAAAATGCTAAGGTTAATGACTGCAGTGCCACTAGAAATGGTTTTGCGGGTAAAGGCGGACGCGAAGGTGTTGGCTAAAGTGATGCATTTCGTTAGAATGTTTGAGGAATTTTAGGAAATCGTGATATAATGAAAATATGAGTAAACTAGAAGATATTGTAAGTTTGTGCAAAAGGCGAGGTTTTGTGTTTCAAGGGTCCGAGATTTATGGTGGGATGGCTGGAACTTGGGATTTTGGGCCACTTGGGGTTGCTTTGAAGAAAAAGATTATGGACGAATGGTGGGATTTCTTTGTGGAAAAGCGAGACGATATGTATGGGGTGGATGCGGCGATTTTGATGAATCCGCAAACTTGGGTAGCATCTGGGCATACGGCGATCTTCGCGGATCCGTTGGTGGAGTGTAAGGAATGTAAAAATCGTTTTCGGGCAGATAAGATTGCGGACGGAATTTCTGAGTCGGTGACGACGGAGGAATTTTTGGCGACGCATACGAGGTGTCCAGTTTGTGGCAAGGAGAATTGGGGGGCGATTCGCAAGTTCAACATGATGTTTAGTACACATGTGGGAGCGGTTTTGCCGGAAGATATGGCGGAAAATCCAGAGTTGGCAGAGAAAGGTGTAGCGTATCTCAGACCAGAGACGGCGCAAGGGATTTTTACGAATTTTAAGAATGTAGTGGATACGATTTATCCAAGTTTGCCGTTTGGGTTGGCGCAACAGGGGAAGGCTTTTCGGAATGAGATTTCTCCGCGTGATTTTATTTTGCGGGACCGCGAGTGTTCGCAGATGGAGATTGAGTATTTTGTGCATCCTGACACTTGGGAAGAGAATTATGAAAAGTTGAGGGTTTTGCAACACGAATTTTTGGAAGGGAGAATGGGATTGCCGGCAGAAAAAATCCACGAACTGGAAGTGCCGAAAGAAGACCGAGCACACTATAGTAAGCGAACGATTGACTTTATGTTTGAATATCCGAATGGCGAAGAAGAATTGATGGGTCTTGCGTATCGGACGGATTTTGACCTTTCAAATATTCAGCGAGAGTCCGGTAAGTCGATGGAATATCGCGACAAGGTGACAGGAGAGAGTTTTGTTCCGCACGTGATTGAACCTTCGATTGGGGTGGAGAGGTTATTTCTCGCGGTGTTGGCGGCGGCTTATCAAGAGGACGAAGTGAACGACGAAAAGCGAGTAGTTTTGAGATTGCCAGAAAATTTGGCGCCTTACCG
>CAVEGL010000005.1:5295-8902 GCA_963615165.1 bacterium
CTGCTGAAGAATAAGCCAGAATTGGTGGCGAAAGCGCGGGAAGTTTATGCGAATTTACGACAAAAATATGGCAATGTGGCCTGGGATGATTCGGGTAATATCGGTAAGCGTTATCGCAAACAAGATGAAATTGGTACGCCGAAATGCGTGGTGATAGATTTTGAGACGTTGAAGAATGATACGGTGACGGTGCGAGATCGTGATACGACAGAGCAAGTTCGAATAGAGATTCAGGACCTATGAGTGGATTTTTCTCTATAGATACGCTAGAGAAAATTGTTGAATCGATATTGGTGATTTTGATGGCGGTGGGTGTGTACTTCGTTGCGCGCATGATTTTGGACCGCCACACTAAGGAGATGAAGCGCGGCAAGCGATTGACGTATCTGAAACTGCTCAGGAGTGCTATTAAGTATGTGTTGATTATTTTGGTTTCTTTGACAGTGCTACAGATTTGTGGTGTGGATACGGTTTCGATTGTGGCGGGATTGGGGGTGGTCTCGGTGATTATGGGGTTGGCATTGCAGGACGCTTTGAAGGATATCATTACCGGTTTCAATATTATTACGGATGGATTTTTTGCAGTGGGGGATGTGGTGAGAATTAATGAAATTACGGGCAAGGTACTAGAGATTGGGGTGAAATCGGTGCGTTTGCAAAATTTACTTACCGGCGATATTGAGGTGATTGCGAATCGCAACATTAGTAATTCTACGATTTTGTCAAAACAGCTGGATATTGATTTGCCATTGCCGTATGGGAATTCTGTTGATGAGATCGAAAAGATGTTTGAGGAGATTTTGGAGAAAGTAAAAAAGATCTCGGGTGTGATAGATGCACGATATTGCGGGATTCAGGAATACGGAGAATCGGCGGTAATCTATCGGTTGCGACTTTTTGCGAACGTGGAACAACGATTTCAGGTAGGGCGCGATGTGAGATGTGAGATAAAGCGGCGACTGGACGAGACAAGAATTGCGATTCCGTATAAACAGATAGATGTTCATCAAATTAAATAGGAGGCAAAATGAAAAATAAGAATAAAAAAGGGTTGATTTGGGGGATTGTGAGCGGAGTGGCTTTGGTTTTGGTTGTGGTGGCTTTGGCGACTTTGGGGAACAAAAAAACAAAAACGGGACTTGATGGGAGCTATTTTGTTAGTGATAATACGAAATATGTGGCAGTTATCAATGAGAATGAGATGAGAATTTTTGATAACGTAGTGCCGAATCGGGGGTGGATAGTTTATTATTACGCGGATGGAATGGTGACAGAAATAAAATATTATTATGAATTTGATGATGCGGAGACGGCTCAGGCGATTTTGGACGGGCATGGACAAGAGGCGGATTTGACAGCAGAAGATAATTATGTGGTTTGGACGGCGGAATCTTATACGTATTACGGGATGACGGCGGCAGATGCGGCGGCGCAAATAGAAGAAACGACAACGCAAAATGCTGAATAGTTGAGATTAATCTAAAAACCCGCGCAGATTATGCGCGGGTTTGATGTTATTGGTTATTCCAGCGTTCAATGGCGGCCGTGATGACCTTTTTAGCTTCGGCTGTATCGAAGAAACCTTTGACTTCGGTGGAGCCTGGCTTTTTTAGGTCTTTGTAATGATTAAAATGGAATTCAATTTGCTTTAAGAGTTGCTTTGGCAAATCTTCTAGGGTTTGGTAGGCGTCGCCATTGTTGCGGTCGTCGACAGGAACGCAGATGATTTTGTCGTCAACTTCGCCACCATCGACGAATTTCATGACGCCGAGAACTTTGGCTTGCATCCAGATGCCAGTAGTGAGAGGTTGGTCGGTAATCATTAGCACATCGAGCTCATCACCGTCTTCGTCTAGAGTTTGGGGGATAAAGCCATAGTTGCAAGGTTTTGCGAATGCGATTGGCTCAACACGGTCGAGCATAAAACAAGCGTTTTTGCGATCCCACTCAATTTTATGATTTGAACCGGCAGGGATTTCGATGACGACATTGAGCTCGTCGTTTTCGTAATTGCCCGGGGTGAGAATTTTATTAAAATCTGCCATTTTGACTCCTTTTAATTTAATAAGACCATTATAATATATTGAGGTGAAAAAGTCTAGACGGCGTGTGTGAAAAGAATTATAATGTATTTATGGCAAAGAGTCAAAGAAAACCCAATTCGATTATGCGAGTGTTGCACTATTTTTGGGCGGCTTTGATGCAGTATAAAGTGCGATTTATTTTGCTTTTGATTTTAGTGCCGATTTATATTTTTATTGACAACGTGCTGTTCCCCGGGTGTATTAGCCGGTTGGTGGCACAACTGGGCGGAGGGGATTTTGATTTGGCGAATTATACTGGGATTTTGCTTTTTACTTTGATTCCGATTACGCTTAATAATCTTTTTATGATTCGAATTATTGATTGGCTGGATTGGACGCTAGACGCGAAGGGCGGTGAATACCTTTCGAAGCTTTGTTTTGATGCGGTGATTAATCAGTCGATGACTTTTCATAATAATCATTTTTCTGGCTCTTTGACTTCGCAGGCTAATAAATTTCCTGGGGCGTTTATTGGCTTGAAGAGTAGTTTTGTTTGGGATATTTATCCGTTTATTTTGACGATAATTTTTACGATTGTGGTGTCTTGGTGGATTTGTCCGCCGTTTGGGGTGATTATGCTTGGGTTTGTGGTGATTTATTGTGCGATTTCGATTGCAACTTATGTTAAAACTCAACACGTTGATGATGAGCTGGCGAATGCCGAAAACAAACAGACCGGACAGTTGGCCGATGCGGTGACGAATGTTTTGAGCGTGAAGTCTTATGCACGGGAGACTTTCGAGCGGAAGCGTTTTGCGGCTTCGACTAAACGTACGTACGATGCGATTTTGAAGACGGCGAAAGTATCGATGTTCCGTAATTTTGGACTCAATGTGGTCAACAACGTCACCTTTATTGGCTCTTTGATTTTGGTGATTTCGGCGCACGAGCTTTTTGGGACTTCGCTTGCGGATACAATTTTTCTATATTCACTGATCAATACTTTGACTAGCCGTGTTTGGGGCTTGAATCATATTTTGCGGTCGATTAACCGCCATTTTGGTAATGCGAAAGAGATGTCAGAGATTTTGGATTTACCTTTCATTGTTGATGATAAAACCGATCGTCCTCTGGTGGTACGGAATGCGGAAGTGGAGATTAGTCATATTAATTTTCATCATAACGATACCAAAGAGCTGTTGTTCGAGAATTTTTCGTTGGACATTTCAGCGGGGAAGAGCATTGGGCTGGTGGGGGCGAGTGGTTCTGGGAAGACTACGCTAACGAAGTTGTTGCTGAGGTTTGCAGATGTGAATGCGGGAGCGATTTTTGTAGATGGGCAGGATATTCGGGATGTGACGCAGAAAACTTTGCGGGAGAATATTGCTTATGTTCCACAAGAGTCAGCGCTTTTTCATCGAACGGTGAGGGAGAATATTGCTTATGGTAAAATTGGGGCGACAGAGAAGGAAATTGTGCGAGCAGCGAAGTTGGCCAATGCAGACGAGTTTATCCAAAAATTGCCAGACGGTTATGAGACGATGGTGGGAGAGCGTGGCGTGAAGCTTTCGGGTGGACAGCGG
>CAVEGL010000005.1:8928-17415 GCA_963615165.1 bacterium
ATATTGAAGGACGCGCCGATTTTGGTGCTGGATGAGGCGACTTCGGCGCTCGATTCGGAGTCGGAGGCTTTGATTCAGGAGGCACTAAATAATTTGATGAAGGGGCGGACGAGTATTGTGATTGCACATAGGCTTTCGACGGTGGCGCATTTGGATGAGATTGTTGTGTTGGATGACGGTGAAATTGTTGAGCAGGGGACGCATGGGGAACTATTAGAAAAGCAAGGAGTATATGCTGGGCTTTGGGGGAGGCAGAGTGGGGCGTTTTTGGAGGAGAACTAGGGTGGGGTTTGACGTGATTTAATGCGGGATTAGGAAATGTTTTGGGGCTTGAGATTTGTGGGGTTAGGAGTGGTTTTTGAGGCTACGGGGTTCTGGGGGTTTGAGGCTGCGAGGCTAGAGATGATTTTGGCTTCAAAAAAGACGGTAGGTACGGCGGGGGGAGGTGTAAAATCGGTAGGCTTTAGCGGGAGGCGGATTTTGGTCTGATAGGTTTGAATGAGCTTGTGTCCGAGCTGTGAAGTATAATGGCGGTCGGTGTTGAGAAGTTTGAGGGCGAATTGTTTTTGCAAGATGAGATAAAAAGCTTCGGGCGGAACGTGGGAATCCAGTAGTTTGTGGACGATTTGTGAGCTGATATGAAAAGGCGGGTTGCTGAAAATTTTGTAAGGCGTGGTGGGCAAAGTGAAGTCGAGGAAATCTCGCTCGACAATTTGCACATTATCGACATGATGACGAACGAGATTTTGACGTAGTTTTTGAGCGACTTGATGATCTGGCTCGATAGCGATGACGTTTTTAACGCGCTTTGATAAAGCGTAAGTGATTACACCGGAGCCGGCGCCAATTTCGATGACAGTGTCGCGCTTCTTGAGGTTGGAATGACCAATTAGGGTGAGGGCGAGACGAGGATTTTTGAGAAAATGTTGGGAGAGTCTATAGTTACGCATCGACGGTGAGGTTGGAGATTTGCTTAGTGGTGAAATTTTTGGCGGAGAGATTACCGGTGACAACCTCTGTGTCCCCGATGACGATGCCGTTTGTGGCGATTTTGGCGGCGTAGGATAGCTTGTCGCCGAGCTTTTTGTCGGTTAAAACTACGGTGGCGGAGTGGTTGTCTCTATGTAAGGATGCGGCAACTTTGAAAGCGTAAGGGTATTCTGCTGGGGAGATAGGGATAATGGCGTATTCGGTAGTGGCGACGGGTTGCGTGGAAAGTAGATGATATTCGTTTAGAATATAGAAAAGACGTGTGAGGCCGATTGAGCCGCCGACGCCTGGGAGGGATTGGTCGGTGAAGTGGCTAGCGAGGTTTTCGTAGCGACCGCCGCCACAGACGGAGCCGATTTGTTTGTATTCGGGGAGAATAAATTCAAAAACGGTGCCGGTATAATAGTCTAGGCCGCGGACGATGCGCATATCGGCGGAGATGAGAGAGGCGTAGCCTTGGGATTCTAAGAGGCTAAGGACAGTGTGGAGCTCGGTAATGCCGGTTTGATAGAGTTCGTTTTGGATATTTAGAGATTGGAGTCTGGAAATGACTTGTGCATGGTCGCCGGCGATATTGACGAAATTCATAAAGATGTCGGTATGCTCGGGTGAGAGCCCGATCTTGGCAAAACTAGACTGTGTTTTTACTAGGGGGACTTTTTCGGAGTGGTCGATGATGTCATAGATTTTTGAAGCGAGAGACTCGAGATTTAGTGATTCGATGAGACCAGAGAGGATTTTGCGGTTGCTGATGCGGGCAAGAACTGGAGTGGTGAGGCTGAAGCTCTTGAAAGCTTCTATGAGTGTGGAAATGACGTCCGTATCGTAGGCGATGGGGAGACTGCCGCGACCGATGATGTCGATGTCGCACTGGTACAATTCGCGAAAACGACCTTTTTGGGCGCGTTCGCCGCGAAAATTGCGGGCGATTTGGGTGACTTTGAAGGGAAAATTTAGGTTGTTTTCATGTTCGACGACGTAGCGAGCCAGCGGGACGGTGTGGTCGAAACGAAGTGCTTGGTCGGCGCTGTCGGCAGATTCGGCGGTTTTGACGACTCGATAAATTTGTTTTTCGGTGTCGCCGCCGGCTTTGGCGAAGAGGATTTCGGTGCGATCGATGATGGGGGTTTCGATGCTTTGGAAACCGTGAGCATGATAGACTGTGGTAATTTGAGATTTGAGGCGGTTAAAAATGGCTTGAGTTTCGGGTAGAAGCTCTTGCATGCCAGAGATTGGGGACGTGTTGACTTTTTTCATAGCTATATTATATCACAGAATGAAGTGCTTTTGAATTAATGTTGACTGACAACTGTCTCCCCAGTTAATTAGGATAGAGCGGGCGGCATGAATGGCATTTTTGGTTGTGTGGGGTTCGTATGTGAAAAATGTTATACGGCTAAAGTTGCTGGCAGAACCGCCTTCGTCTAAGTAGAGCGGATAGCGAACCTGTCGGGGCGGTCAGGAATATACATCTTTTTGCCTCCGAATCTAAAAAAAACACAATCAAAAAAACGCCATCCCATGCTACCCGCCTTGCCTAGATAGTTAAAGATATCTACAATTATATTGCAGACGACCTTTGGCTGTTTTGATTAGTTTTGAATTAATATCCGGCTTTTTGTAGTATGTTGCTAAAATAGTCTCTTTCCAGTTGTATCCGTTTTAGTCTTGCAGCTTCAACTATATAACGGTTGGGGCTATTTTTTATGGGAAATTTTCATATGCATGTTTAGCTAACAAATATATTTGCGACTTTAAAAGTTATTGTTGAAATTTTTGGAGAATTGCGGTATAATGGAAATGTAGCCTTTGGGCTGGTAAATTGATATGATACGGTTCTGTAGCTCAGTTGGTAGAGCAGAGGCCTGAAGAGCCTTGTGTCACTGGTTCAAGTCCAGTCGGAACCACCAAGCTTTTGATATTTCGTTACACTCAATATTAAAAAGCGAGGCTCCGGACTGCGTCAACGAAGGTGCTAAGCCTGTGATGTCTAAATCGTGTAGGCGGGGTTCGGTGTCATGTTATAATAATTTGGGTTGGTAGCTCAGTAGGTTAGAGCACGGGCCTTTTAAGCCCGGTGTCGAGGGTTCGAGCCCCTCCCAACTCACCAAATAATAGGGCGGTTAGCTCAGTTGGCTAGAGCGCGTCTTTGACGTAGACGAGGTCAGAGGTTCGACTCCTCTATCGCCCACCAGTTAAGGTTAGTTCAAATGCGGTAATCACTATGAAAAATAGTGATTTTTTGGTTTAAAAATATCTGATTAACGGTTTTGACGATCAAAACTCAAAAATTAAGAGAGCAATTTGAGAAAATCGGATTCAGATAATGTGGGGATGGAGAGCGCGGCGGCTTTGGCGGTCTTGCCGCCGCCTGGATTAGCGCCGGCGATGAGGGCAGTGGTGGTTTTGGCGACGGAATTAGTGACGGTAGCTCCGAGTGAGCGCAGCTTTTCGGCGGCTTCTTCGCGCGCCATGGAATCTAGCGTGCCGGTGATGACGTAAGATTTGCCGGTGAGGGGGAGATTTTGCTTAGATTCGGGTCGGGGATTGACGCCTAAATCGGCGAGTTCGGAGAGCAGCTTGAGGTTGTCATCATCGGTGAAATAAGCTAGGATGGAATCACAAACGGTGGTGCCGATATCTGGAATAGAAAGTAGGTCAGCGCGGCTTGCGTTTTGGAGATTGTCTAGAGTTTGGAATTTTTGGGCGAGAGCGAGGGCGGTTTGGGTACCGACATGGCGAATGCCGAGGGCGGTAATGAATTTATGCAGAGGCGGAGTTTTGCTGGCGGAGATGGCGGTGCAGAGATTTTGGGCGGAGAGTGTGGCGAAACGGTCTAACTTGGAGAGGGCGGGGACGGTGAGACGGTAGAGATCGGCGATGGAATGGACTAGACCGGCATCGATTAGGGCGGCGACGTTTTTGGTGCCAAGACCTTCGATATCGAGGGCGGGCTTGGAGGCGTAGTATTCGATGGTGCGTTTTAGGATATATTCTGACGATTGGCCTTTGACGCGGTAAACGACTTCGCTTTCGGGGCGCTCGAAAGTAAGATCTGGATATTGGGCTTTGAGAGCGGCCGGATAGTTAAACGGCTGAGAGTTGGTGGGGCGGAGCGGGAATAAGACTTCTTTGACTTGGGGGATGATGTCGCCGGCTTTGTAGATAATGACGGTGTCGCCGATGCGTAGATCGAGGCGGGCGATTTCGTCGGAATTATGGAGTGAGGCGGCGCGGACAGTAGAGCCAGCAACGACTACTGGGTCGAAGATGGCTACGGGAGTAGCGGCGCCGGTGCGACCGATGTTGATGATGATGTCGCGGACGATGGTGGTGGATTCTTCGGCGGGGAATTTGAGGGCGATGGCGCCTCGGGGAGTTTTGCCGACGATGCCGAGAGCGTCGAAAACGGCGCGATCGTTGATTTTAATAACCATGCCATCGGTATTGAAGGGGAGAGATTGGCGGGCGGTGTCGAGCGATTTAATATAAGACGCGAGAGTGGTTGTGGGGGATTGGGCGGAGACGTAGGCACCGTCTTGATGAAACCAGATTAAGTCATTATTGGAGGTGCGAAAACCGAGGGCGCGAAGCTTTTGGTAGGCTTCGGCGTGGGTGGGGAGGTTGGGTTTCACGAGGTCGTAGGCGATAAATTTGAGAGGGCGCGAAGCGGCGATTTTGGGGTTAAGTTGGCGAATAGTGCCGGCGGCCAGGTTGCGCGGATTGGCGAATTCTTTTTCGCCTTTTTGGCGTTGTTTGGTTTGAATGTTGGCGAAATCTTTTTTGAATAGGATGATTTCGCCGCGCACTTCGACGTCGCCTGGCTCGGTGATTTTGAGGGGGATATTTTCGATGGTACGAACATTGGCGGTAACATCTTCGCCGACGAGACCATCGCCACGGGTGACGGCTTGGATAAAAAGTCCGTTTTGGTATTTGAGCGAGCAAGCGAGCCCGTCCATTTTTATGTCGGTAAAGAGGGTGGGGTAGGGGTCTGGATGAGTGAAATGGGTTGAAGTGATGGTTTGTTTAAAATCGGCAGATTCCATGAATTTTTGCGTGCGGACTAGCCAATCTTGAATTTCGGCTTGCGAAAAAACGTCGGCGAGGCTAATCATGCGTTTTTGGTGTTTAACTTTGGTGAATTTGCTCAAAGGTTTACCGGCGACACGCTGGGTAGGAGAATCTGGGGTGATGAGTTCAGGAAAGAGGGCTTCGAGTTTGGATAGCTCGTGTTTTAATGAGTCGGCTGCAGCTTCGGACATTGTGGATTCGTCTAGAACGTGATAATGGTAGCGGTAATCGTCGATGATTTGACGGAGTTGCGCGATGCGGGCGGCGGCTTCATTTTTCTTCATAGTTTAACATCCATTTATAATAAAGATAGAGATAGGTGGTTAGGTAGATGCAGGTAAAACATGTCATGATATTGAGACAAAATGGCACAAATGGAATATTGGCGGTCCATTCGAAGGTTTTGAGCCAGAGGTCGAGAGCGATGAGCGGGAGCATAATGATAGCCCAAAGGATGGCTAAGGTAAAAATGAGGGCGATTAAGCGGATGATGAATTTGAGACGTCGACCAGCCATTAAATCCGAAGCGGCGTGGAGGGCTTTCATGGGGTAGAGTCCTGGGGCGCTGACAGCGACTAGGGCGATGAGAGAACCGGACAATAGATAGCCAGAGAGAATAACCATAACTGTGGCAAAGATAAAAAAAACAAGAGCGTAGAACGGTGTTGAGAGAAAATCGGTTTGGATAGCGGCGGAATAGGCGATAATGAGAGCGAAAATAGGGATGCATTGAATAATGACGACGAGAAAAACCAGAAAAGTGGAAATGAGGGGCGTGGAGGCGTTGTAGAGGGCTTCGCGGAGCGAAACGGATTTATTGGTGAGACTGCGTCGGAGGATGAAAATGGTCGTGAGCCAAAGGATGAGAAAAATAAGGATACTAAAAACGATAGCGGATTCGCTGGCTTCGCCAGAGAGACCGCCGGTGGCAATGGTGGAGATGAGCAGCAAGCTGGATTTGGCGAGGCCGCTAATTTCTATAGCGGAGTTTTTGCCGGTTTGGTTGAGGATGTCTTGGTATTCGACATAAGCTGACTCGCTCATGATGCCTACAAAAATGATATTCAGGATGACGGCGATCAGAAGTAGGGGTAAGAAGATTTTCCGGTTTTGGAATATATACTTAAGAGTGAGAAAAATATGATGCGAAATGCTGGGGACTTCAAGATTGCGAGCGTAATCTTCTCTATAAGAACGGCAGAAGCTATGATGCAGTTTGACTTTGTTGGGGCGGGGCGAAGACTTTTTGATGCGAGCAAAAAAGGCGGGCTTGGAAAGTTTTTTGCGGGAGGATTTATTGGGCTTTTTAGAAGGTGTTTTTGCCATGCTCCAATCTTTCTATACGTTTTTCTAGGGGTGGGTGGGTGCTAAAGATGTTGGATAAAAAGCCTTTTTTGAGAGGGTTACTGATATACATGGCCTCGGCGGCGACGTTTTGGTTGCGTAGTGGCTGGCTGTGGGATTGGAGCTTTTTTAGGGCGGAAATCATACCTTCAGGGTAACGAGTTATGTGAGCGGCGGAGGCGTCAGCGAGATATTCGCGTTGGCGGGAGACTGCCATTTGCGCAATGGCGGCGACGATGGGTGACAAAATTGCAACGGCAAGAATAAGGATATATCCGACAGGGCTGCCTTCTTCTTTGTCGCGACGGTCGCCGTAAAAAATCATGCGAAAAGCAATATCGGAAAAAACTCCAACGATGCAAGTGAGACCAAAAACAATCATAGAAACTCGGATGTCGTAATTTTTGATGTGAGAGATTTCGTGCGCCATGACTGCGGTGAGCTCCTTGTCGTCCATAATGTCGACGAGACCAGTAGTGGCAGCCACGGAGGCGTGCTCTGGGTCTCTGCCGGTGGCAAAAGCGTTGGGCGCGGTGTCGTGTATGAGGTAGACCCTCGGCATGGGGAGACCGGTGGTGATGCTGAGATTTTCGACGATATTATAGAGGCGGGGGGAATCTTTTTTTGTGACTTCCTTGGCCCCAGACATAGTCATGGCGATGGAACCAGCGGCAAAATATTGAATGAGGGCATAAATGGTAGAAATAAGAAGAGTCCAGATTGCGATATAAATATCGTGATAAACGTATGCAAAAATGCCGGCAATAAACCCGATAATGGCGATAAAAATAACCATGATTAAAATTGTTTTGCGTTTATTGTCGGCAATTTGTTTATACATAATTAGAATTTAATTTCCGGAGCATTTTGGATTTTGGCACTTTCGGTGGCGTCAACTTCGAAATATTCGCGCTCCTTGAAATGTCCAACCATGTTATTAATAATGTTGACAGGGAAAGTTTTGACTTTGGTGTTAAGCTCTTTGGCGCCAGAGTTGTAGAAACGACGAGCAGCTTGGAGTTTGTCTTCGACGTCTTGGAGTTGAGTTTGCAATGTTTTGAAATTTTCGTTGGCTTTGAGCTCCGGGTAAGCTTCGGCGATGGCAAAAAGTCTGCCTAGGGCGCCCTGGATTTCGCGTTCGGCATTGGCTGCTTGCTGAACGGTCTTAGCCTTCATGGCTGATGAACGGGCGGAGGTGACCATTTCGAAGGTGTCTTTTTCGTGTTTGGCGTAACCTTTGACGGTCTCAACAACGTTTGGGATAAGATCGGCGCGATATTTGAGCTGGACCGTGATGTCGCTCCAAGCTTCATTGACGCGCTCATTGAGCGTGACTAGACTGTTATAGATGCCGGCAATAATAGCGACCAAGACGATAACAATGCCAATAATGATTAATGTGATGCCAAGTGGGTCCATTTTCTCTCCTTTTTAGTGTTAACTTTATTGTAGCAAATATTGGAGAAAAAACAAGAGGTTTTTGATTTGACGGGGGTGACTAGATGATGCAGGGATTTAAATTAGCACTATAGGGATAAATGGAGAAAATATGATATAATGATAGGGTTATCGCACATTCAAAAGGAGGGTTTTTATAAGGTGAGCTTATATGTGCGTCCGGTACTAATTCATGGGCTGGTTGCGATTTGTGATGAGTCGTTTTTTCGTTTAAGGAGGTAAGAATAATGAGACTTGGAAAAGAGATTCCGGAGCCTATGTGGCACGGTGAGGGTGGCGGTTTTGGCGGTCCTGGCGGTTTTGGCGGCCCTGGTGGTCCTGGTGGTCCTGGCGGTCCTGGTGGTCCTGGTGGTCCTGGTGGTCCTGGTGGTCCTGGCGGCTTTGGCGGTGACGGCTTCGGCGGTCCCGGTCATGGTCCTGGTCCCGGTCGCGGTCCCGGCGGCTTCGCTATCTTTGGCTTCGGTCGTGGTCCCGGTGATTTTGGTGGGCATGATAGTGGTAGCGATGGTCTCAGTAAGCTGTCGCAAGGCAAGTTTAGCGGACTAATAATTGCCGCTATAACTTTTGGGAGCATAGCTTTGGGCTTCTGGATCACTAGAAAAATTCTCGAATGGCTAGTAT
>CAVEGL010000006.1:0-716 GCA_963615165.1 bacterium
AAATACCGCAAAACCATTAGTAGCGTAAGTACTGCTATCTGTGATTTGAGATATTACGACAGATTGGATGAGGAGGTTGGACAGCTTTTGGTGCTTAAGACACCCCCTTTTTTTGCGCATTTATTCGACAGAATTATCCTCGAGTGCTATTTGGGGCGGGTAGCTCGACGAAATCGCCAGATTTGAGTCCCGAGAGTGCGTAAGCACCAAAATGCGTGCGATGGAGGCTCGTCACTTGATAGCCAAGAGCGGCGAAAGTGCGGCGAATTTGGCGATTGCGACCCTCCGACAGGTAAACTCTGTAGGCGGGGGTTTTAGCCATTGTGGCTTGGTCTTCGTTTTTTACGACCAAAAACTGCGACAATCCATCTGGCAGGGAAACACCAAAATCGGAAATCATCTGTTGGTGAAGCGGCTCCAGGGGGCGGTCTAGAGTGACTTCGTAAATTTTGGTCTTACGGAATTTGGGGTGCGTCATCTGAAACACAAAATCGCCGTCGTTGGTTAGCAAAATCAAGCCAGAGGAATCTTTGTCGAGGCGACCGACGGTTTTGAGCTGATGGTATTTTTCCGGCAACAAATCATAAAGCGTAGGCGCTGGGCCCTGGGCGCGGCGCGAACAGACGTAGCCGACCGGCTTGTTGAAGGCGAGATACAAGAAATCGGTCGAGAATGGTACTATCTTTCCATTATAGCATACTTCACTGTTTTTGTCA
>CAVEGL010000006.1:726-16919 GCA_963615165.1 bacterium
ATGCGACTGCCGAGCTGAGCACGGCTTTGATCGACCAAAACTTGACCCTTGACGATAGCCTCGTCAGCTTCGCGCCGCGACAACCCTAGGCGCTCGGCCAAGAATTTATTGAGGCGGATGGATAATTCTTTTGTCATAAATTATACTGCAGGCTGCGAATTATTGGTAAAAGCGGGGGCGACGTTAACTGCGGAAGTGGCTACGGGACTATTTGCGAAATCTGGGGAAAGATTGGGGTCGGCGTGCGACTTGACGGGACGGTCGCCCAGAACTTCGTGAATCACGCTTACCATGTCTTCGATTCCGACTTGAGACTTGACCAGATAGCGATCGGCACCCAAACGCTCGCCGCGCATGCGCTGGTCGTCGCCGGATAATGCGGTCATCATGACGACTTTAATCTTGGCGGTTTCTGGGGTGGTACGCAGAATATCCAGCATGTCAAAACCGGAAATCTTGGGCATCATAACGTCGGCCAGGATGAGGTCGGGCTTTTCGCGGACGGCGAGAGCTAGCGCCTCTTCGCCGTCGCCGGCGGTGACGATTTCGTAGCCTTCGGCGGCGATGCGAATGCTGTAAATTTCGCGTAAGTTAGTATCATCTTCTACGACCATTATTTTGCTCATTTTGGTTCTCCGTTTAGGTTAGTGTTAATATGGGTTGGTGCGAGTGGCGGGGGCTGGACGGGGGAAATGGACGGACTAGGTGCAATAATTGGGCGAGGGCTAGAAACCGTAGCTGGGCGAGGAGCGGACGAAACTAGGCTAGTGGGGCGACTCGCGGAGGATTGCGCCGGGGCGGTAGCCGAAGAAACTGCGTTAGAAAGTGGCTGAGGTGCGCTCGGTGTTGGAGCGGTGGACTGCGGGATAGAAGGTTGAGATATAGAAGATTGCGTAACAGTAGGCTGCGGGTTGGGGGACTGATATGTAGAGAATTGAGAAGCAGTGGCTTTAGATGTAAGAGATGGAGACGGAGATGTGGTATCAGCCATTTGCCCTTGCATTTGGCGACTGCGCACCGCGATCATGCGTTTTTCGTATTCATCGCCCGTGATGCGCGGCAATGAAACATAAAAAGTTGTGCCTTCGCCGAAAGCTGATTCTGCCCAGATGCGTCCGCCCATAGCTTCGACCCGTTGCTTGACGATGAAAAGCCCCAAACCGGTGCCGCCGATGGTGCGAGTGTCGGAATTGTCGGCGCGGTAAAACTTCTGAAAAATGTGGTCGAGGTCGCTAGCCGAAATGCCGATGCCGGTATCCGTAACGTTGATCAAGACGCGGTCGCCGTCGCCGCGCACATTGACGTAAATCGAGCCGCCAGCTGGGGTGTATTTGCAAGCGTTGCTGATGAGATTATCCATAATTTCGCGCATAAAATTGACGTCGACAAAACCATAAACGACTTGACTAATGCGCCGAGGTTGATTGAAGGTAGTGGGGTCGCTAGAGCCAAAACGGAAGTTCAGCTTAGCGTCTTTAGCCTCGATGGCGTGATCCATGGTGAGAGTTTCGATGAGCGCACTCATTTCTTCTGGGGTGAAATTGGGGCGAATCTTGCCATCTTCGAGGCGCGTAACGTCGAGCAAATCTTGAAACAGCTTACCTAGGTGCTGCGAGGCGGCGTGGGCGGCGTTTAAATAGCCACGAGCGCGATCGTCGATGGTGGCGGTCTGTGGATTAAGTGCGAGTGACAAATATCCTTCAATAGAGGCGACTGGCGTACGCATTTCGTGCGATGCAGTAGAAATAAATTCGGTTTGCTCGCCTTCGTCTTCGAGTTCTTTTGTGACGTCACGCATGATGATAATGCGATTTTGAGCTAAGCCATCGGCGATTACCATAGAGATGGCAACGGGCGGACGCTTGGCAGGCGAGTCTGTGATGATGCGACCAATAAAATTGTCGAGAGGCTGACTGGATTTCATGGACTGCACAAGGGGGTTTTCGTTGTCGCTCAACTCGCGCCCCTCTTTGGATTCTATTTTGAGGATTAGACCGTAGTCGAGCCCGGTGGCTTTGCTAGCGTCATTTAGCCCGATGAGCGATGCAGCGGCGGCGTTGACCATACGCACTGTACCGGATTTGTCTGTGATGATAATGCCTTCGTGGAGGTTTTTTACGACCATTTCGGCGAGATTAGCAGAATTCGCCGGAGGAGCGGCGGGATTTGACGGATTTTTGCGTTTAAATAAATTCATCTTATGTTTATTTTAACACAATTTGCGCAAAATGTGCTAAAATAAAAATATGAATAAAGACGTTATCTATATCGAACCAGAAGACGATATCACTGACATTATTACAAAAGTGAAAAATGCCAATGAGCGTATCGTAGCGCTTGTGCCACCGCGCAAAGCCGAGGTTTTTCGGAGCGTAGTGAATATTAAACTAATCGCCAAGTCGGGCGCAGCCGAAGATAAGACGGTCGTGCTGGTCACGACTGATCCGTCAATTATCAAGATGGCGGCAGCCGTCAAAATGCCCGTGACGAAGAACCTACAATCCGCTCCGGCTATTCCGACCGCCGAAGCGCTCGAGAAGATCGCGGCGCAACCCGAGATTATCGAAGTATTAGATGACATAGAAACCGCGCCGAGTGATACCGTTGCGGATTCGGCACCAGAAAGTCGCAAAAAAGCTCGTGCTACAGAGACAAAATCAGTAAAAAACACCCTGAATCAGCCTGAAGCAAGCGCGGAAAAAGTTGCCGAAATCCCAGAAAAAACTACTGCAAGTCCAGATGATTTTTTGGACAACAATAAGAGAGAATCTGCACCCAAAAAGGCGAAAAAAGACAAGAGTCCGCAAAGTGGGGGCTGGGTGCGACAGCACAAAAAATTGCTCATCACCGGCATTATTGCGGCGGTGGTTTTGGTCGGCGTGCTGATTTGGGCGCTCATCTTTGCTCCGGCGGTGACGGTAGATGTCGCTGTACAGACTGAGTCCAAGAATTTCTCGGAGAATGTCAGTTTTGTGACCAAACTAGAGGAGGAAAATGCTGCTGAAGGGAAGTTTTATATCGAGCAGAAGAAGTCCGAGACTACGAACGAGGTGACTTTTACGGCGACAGGGCAGAAAAATAACGGCGAGAAAGCGCACGGGGTGGTGATTGTTTTGGCTTACTTTGAAAAATCCGGGGCGGTGGCGGTGAATGCTGGGTCGTTTTTCTCGGTTAGCGGACTGAGTTTTGTCTCGAACAATGACGTTACTTTGTCTTGGGATGGAGATGAAAGAAGTTGTGAAAATATTGGTACGGGGACGATACCGATTTCGGGTTGCCGGATTTCTGCTAAGGCGAGCGTTACGGCTGTCGAAGCAGGTGCCAAATATAATATTGCGGCGACATCTTCCGGCTGGAGCACTACGGCGAATGTCGGTGTGTATTCGGATACTGCGATGACGGGCGGGACGGACGATATTATCACGATAGTACAACAGTCTGATATTGAATCCGCCAAGACTAAGCTGACGACTGCGAGCGAGGACGAAGACAAAGAGAAACTGCTTAAGACTATTGGGGACGATTATGTGGTGATTAATTCGAGCTTCAAGCAGACTGAGTCGGCTGCGACCGCCACGCCTGCGGCGGGGGAAGCGATGGATTCGGGTGCGACGCCAAAGCTTAAAGTGACTACGACTTCTACTGTTTATATAATCGATAAAACCAAGCTGATTCAATTTATCACCGAGAAGGTTGATTTGACGGACGACCAGAAGGTTTATGAAGTGAGCGATCCGAGAGTGGAGAGCTTTGCAACGTCAGGGAGTGGCTATGTCGGCAAAATCAAGACTACTTACCTCAAGGGACCGAGCCTGGTCGAAAGCGATATTATGGAGAAAATCCGAGGCAAGGGCTTGGGCGATGCGCAATACGAACTGCGCCGCATCGAGGGAGTTTCGGAAGTGACGGTTACACCTTCCTATCCGTGGGTAACTCATGTACCAAGTGATTCGAGCCGAATTGACTTACATGCAAATGTCGAAACTTCGAATAATAGCCAAGATTCTCAGTCGCAAGATGCGGGCAAGACGGAGTAGCCGATGCGGATTATTGGCTTAGATGTTGGGGCGAAGCGGATTGGAGTTGCTAAGGCGGATTCTACTACGCGAATTGCGGTGCCGATGGGATTTATAGAGGTGGACGGCAACGAATGGGCAGAATTAGCGCGGCTAGCTAGGGTGCAGGGTGCGAATCTGTTTGTAGTAGGATTGCCGCGCAGCAATGAAGGTACAGAGACGGCACAGTCTCTGTACGCGCGCAATTTTGCCAAGAAGTTGACCGAGGTAATCCCCAGAGTGAAGGTGCGCTTGCAAGACGAATCACTCACGTCGGTACTGGCAGAAAGTCGACTAAAAAAATCCAAAAATGGCTATCAGAAGGGCGATATCGACGCCGAAGCAGCATCGATAATTCTGCAAGATTTCCTAGAGACTTTTAGCCAGAAAGATGCGCTAAGTAGCCCAGAATCGAGCGCACCAAAGACTAAAATCGAACAAATTGCCGCCAACGTGGCGGAATCTACCACCAATAGAACAAAGGAAGCTACCGATAAGATGAAACTAAAAAGTCGCAAGGCAAAGCAGAGAATTCGTAACGCTGCGAAGTGGACTTCGCTTATATTGTTCGTGGCGGTGTTGGGATTTGCGGGATTTTTGGGTGTAAAGTGGTATAGGGGAAATCAACGCGCTGCTGAATATGCAAAAATAGAGGCAGAAATGGTGCCGGAAGTTTTTGATTTTACGATTTTGCCGGGAGAAACACTGAGCGACATTAAGAAAAATCTCCTAAAGGTCGGCTATACCGAGAGCGAGATTATTGCGGCACTAGATACGGATTATGATTTCGACTTCTTGGGAGAGCGACCTAGCGGCGCCAGTTTAGAAGGATATTTATATGGCGAAACACACGAATTTTATAAATCGGCGTCTGCGACTGAGGTGATCGAGACGTTCCTGAATGAGATGGCGGAAGTAATTCAAGAGAATCAGTTGGAGGAGAAGTACGCTGTGCAAGGTTTGAGTTTGTTCGAGGGGATTACGCTAGCGTCTATCGTACAGAAGGAGGCTCCCGACATCGAGCAAGCAGGGGTAGCACAAGTGTTTTTGAAGCGCTTGGAGCTCGGGATTCCGCTCGGCAGCGATGTTACGGTGTCCTATGCGGTGGAGGCAGTCGACCCAGAGCGCCAAATCTATACCGATAATCAGTCCGCTTTACAGATTGATTCGTGCTACAATACGCGCGTCAATACCGGGTTGCCTTGCGGACCGATTTCCAATCCTGGACTCTCGGCGTTGTTGGCTGTGGCGGAGCCGGCAGATACTTCTTACCTTTACTTCTTGACAGGAGATGATGGTTTGATGTATTATAGTTATACGGAGTCTGAGCATAATCAGAATATCTACAGTCATTGCCAAGAGCTCTGTAATGTTTCATTATGAGTAAAAATAAGCGAAAGTTAGATTTAAATTCGATTAAGCGCGGGTTGCCGTATTTCATGACGGCAGTGGTTGCACTTTCGATTGCCTTTTTCGGGTCGCTAGACAAACAAAATTCGAACACTACGCTTAGCTTGTCGGCTTTTGCAGAAAGTAATTATGATGTTTCGGTGGATCAGCTTTCGGAGCTTTATGTAGTGGCAGATTTGTCGGACGCTTTGGGGCTGGCTAGCGCTACCGATGTGGCGGCTAACTATGTAGTAACGACGACTATGTACAGCTCGGGACAAACGTCCGCCGGCAAGCTAGAAAAGCCGACGCTTACCGATGTGGGGGCTTCGCGTGGCGTCGTCGAATATATCGTAACAGAGGGTGAAAGCGTAGAGACAATTGCGGCAAAATATGGCGTCTCGACTGACCAGATTCGCTGGTCTAATGGATTAAAAACTACAGAGGTCGCCGTGGGGACGACACTTTTTGTGCCTAGCACTTCAGGAATTGTATATATGGTTAAATCCGGCGATACGGTTGAGTCTATCGTCGAAAAATACGGCTCTACGGCCGAAGAAATTATTGCGTTGAATGATTTGGAGCTGACGGGTATCGTTGAGGGTTCGCGTATCTTGATCAAAAATGGCAGCCTGCCCGAGACCGAGCGTCCAGAATATGTAGCACCGACGCACCGCGCTTCCACGAATTATACTTACACTTATCTAGGGAGCACGTCTCTCCGGCAAAATATCGAAACGGTTGGGTATTTCTATGGACTCGGCGGATCTTATGGCAGAGGGCAGTGTACGCAGTGGGCTTGGTATAAGCGTCAGGATTTGCCTTCCAACTTGGGGAATGCCAATACTTGGGCGGCGCGGGCGGCGGCGGCTGGCTACACAGTCAATCGTACGCCGGCGGCTGGGGCGGTTTTTCAGACGAATTCGGGGTGGTATGGGCATGTGGGGTATGTGGAGAGTGTAAACAGCGATGGGTCAATCGTTATTTCAGAGATGAATTATGGGGTGCCTTATCGCGTGATTCGCTCTACGGTCCCTGCGGAGTCGGTGGGGAACTTTAATTATATCCATTAATACACAGTTTCGCACTCCCCATCGCGATGCTAATGGCTAGCGAGCGATAGGGATAGCTGCTCGTCTCTCTGGCTAACCAGATAAGACGGGGTCTCTTTGGCGAGCTATCAAAAAATGCCCCCATCCAACCCCAAAAACCATAATGGAAAAAGCTCGCTACGCTTTCTGCTCCGTTAAATGAAATGGTCTGCGCTACATTGTAAATACCTAGATTTGGTAGCCCGGATACATAAATACTTCCTTAACGAGAGATCTCCGGCATAATCACAAAAGACATCTGAGCGACGTTTGCGCCAGTGACGCTATCCTCGTTGATATCGGTTTCGGTCGCGGCGGCATTGGTGATGTCTACGGGGTTACCGGTGAAGAAATTACCGGCGGCAACTTTGGCTAGGGCGTCTTGATGAATATTTTAGGTATTTTCGATGGCAAAATTACCTGAAAACGTGTTCAAAAAAAGAAAAACCAGCAATTCGTTTAAGGTGATTTTGCTCTCGCGGATAGTGTCTCCGTCGACCGTCGCGTATACGATACCGGTTAGCTCCATTACGTCGTTGACCTGCAAGTTGCTTGAATCGTTGGTCGAGTCGACAACGTTTTGGATACAAAAAGCAAAATACCGGCCGCCGCCGGGAGCGTCCTCGGGGACGTTGATGGAACAATTGATGACAGCTAGATCATTTGGCTCGATGTAACCTGCGGACTTTTCGATGGTGACTCATTTTGCGATCTGAGAATAAGGGGTTTCGTCCTCCAGGTTAACATCGTAATCTTTGCTTTCTACGCTGAACGGCACGACACTAATCTTGTAATGCAAGGCGTGGTCGGCATCCGTAGGGTTGATAACTTTAAAGGAACCGATGTGATTGTCGCCAGCTATCAAATTCATCCTAGCGTTTTAAAGGGAGACAATGAAAGCGTTTTCGGTTTATAAGTGATATTCATTCATATTTACATTGTAATGCTTTATTTCTCGATGTAATATAATTTTACGGGTATTAGGGTGGCGAAACTTGCCCTGCATTTGCCCAGCAACGAATTTTCTACAAAATTAAGTGTCAATCATAATAGAAAAAGCCAAAGAAGCATCGAGACCGGAGCAATTTTATGCGGAACTGACAGAATGTCATTTGGTTACCAAACGCGATAAGCGCCATACGGTCGATGAACGTCGTTTCGAGGTGAATCTTTTCGAAGATTTAATGATACTTGCGCAAGAGCTAGGTCAGTATATTCACGAGCCTTCCCCTGGCGTCGCTTTTATTACGAATTGCCCAGTGGTGCGAAAAATTTTCGCCGCGCCGTATCGCGACCGAATCATCCATCATCTGTTTTTTTACAAGTGGAGCCATATCGGAAAAACACCATTCGTGTAGCTGTCGAGCGATGATCGACCGGGATAGCTTGGTTGATATTTTGGTCGTCGAAAAAGGTTTCAAGGTCGGTAGCGTAGGCGATGGGGGTATAGCAGTCGTCTGGATCGTCGGTTTTTCATGACTCTAGGTAGGGGCGCCCGATAATTTTATGCGGGGTGCCCGATGGACAATTATTCAATAACATCGCAAAACTATGGTAAAATGTAATTAATGAAGAAGAAAACAACTCCGTCTACCGTTACTGTCAATCGTCGCGCGCACTACGATTATCAACTTGGCGACGAGCTGACTGTCGGTATGCTGCTTTCGGGCGACGAAGTGCGCAAAATTCGCGATCATCACGTGCAACTTAAGGGATCGTTTGTGACGATTCGGAATAGCGAGCTGTGGCTAAATAACTTGACTTTGGGGGCGGATACGGCGCGCAATATTAAGCTTTTGGCAACCAAGAGACAGATTGAAGATTTGGGACGCGAAAAAGTGGCTGGCTCGACAATTGTGCCGACAAAATTGCTAGGCGGCACTAGGTACATTAAGCTGATTATTGCAATTGGTAAGGGTAAGAAAAAATATGACAAACGAGAAACTATCAAAAAACGCGATATTGAGCGCGGGAGATATTGATGAACTTTGAGGACCTGGAAGATGTTAGGTTGAAATATTTAGCAAAACACAAAAAGGTTTCGAAAATCCTTTTGCTTACCTTGATACCAGTCGGCATTATTATTTTTATTATTATCACTATCCAGAATAACGCTTTGTCGCCTGTTGCTAATTCTGTTGGCATGATAGACACAGCTTCGCTACTTTTTGGTATCCCAATTATTGCGTTTTTTATTGCTATTCCCTATCTTGCAATTATCTCTATCGCAACTCATAAGGAATTTATCAGCTATAAACGAGCATACAAAATCTATTTTGTGGCGAGGAGCTTTGCGAGTATTTTTGCCAACATAAAATACGACCACAATGCCGCCATGCCGGAACATTCAGTACGCCAAGTAATGGTTGCCGGGGATCGCTATTCCTCAAATGATTATCTAACTGCCACCTATAAAAATATCAACTTCGCTCAGGCGGACGTGCATACCGAGGAGAAAAGGACCCGCAGAGACGCCAATGGACACATTGAGACCTATTATGTAACGATTTTCCGCGGGCGTTTCTTTATATTTGATTTTAATCGCAATTTTGATTTTGCGATGCAGGTGCGTACCAAATCTTTCCCGCGGGCAATTACTCCTAGAGGTGCCAATCCGAATCTAAAATTCCACAAGCTGGAGACTGAATCAATCGATTTTAACCAAGATTTCGAGATTTACGGTCAGGATGGCGTTGATGCGTTTTATATTTTAGATCCGGCTTTCATCGAAAAATTGCATAATTTATACCATACTGTCGGTTGCGAGCTCGCTATGACTTTTATGGACAGCAAGCTTTATATTGCCGCCAATAATCACAAAGATGCGTTTGAGGCGCCCAACCCGAAAAAGCCTCTCGACGAAAAAACCGAGATCGAAAAAGTCTCTAGGGACATCAGAGCGATTACGGGTTTTGTAGACAATTTGGATTTGGATAATTACAATTCTAGAAAAGCGGGGCAATAGTGCGGATTTTTTCTTGGAATGTCAACGGATTAAGGGCAGTCATCAACAAGGGGGCTTTTCGGGATTTTATAGAGGCACAAGCGCCAGATATTCTGTGCTTACAGGAGACCAAAGCGAAACAGGGGCAAGCCGAGATAGATTTGCCAGAATATGAAGAATTATGGAACCCTGCCGAGCGCCCTGGGTATTCTGGGACGGCAATTTTGACCAAGCTAGCACCCCTGTCTGTGCAGAATGTGTTGCCGACGCAACGAGTCTTGGTCGACCAATTTGGCGACCCGCTAGCCGAGGGGCGTGTTTTAATAGCGGAATTTGCGCATTTTTTTCTCGTGAACGTCTATACGCCGAACTCTAAGCGCAGTTTGGAGCGACTAAAGTTGCGGCATGATTTGTGGGATCCTGAATTTTTGCAATTTTTAAAACATCTCGAGCAAACAAAACCAGTGGTGGTTTGTGGCGATTTTAATGCTGCACATACAGAAATTGACCTTGCACGACCAGAGCAAAATCATCATAATGCGGGTTTTACAGATGAGGAGAGGTGCGGAATTGACAATTTAATTAAATCTGACTTTGTGGATACTTTTCGCATACTGCACCCCACCGATAGACGCTATACTTGGTGGAGTCATTGGGGTAAGGCACGCGAGCATAATGTGGGGTGGCGGATTGATTATTTTTTCATCAGTCAGAGATTACTACCACATCTGAAGAATGCCGAGATTTACGAGAATATTACCGGGTCGGACCATTGCCCGATTAGTATAGATTTGGAGTTTTGATGGAAAAATACGTTCACAAAATAACCGATGAAAAGTTTGACAATGCGTTTTGGAATATTCCTGAGCAGAAACGGGGGATTTTGAATGTTGTCGGCGGAAACGCGCAGAGTTTTCGGACAGAGGTGAAGACTGCTGAATCTTTGACCAAAAATTTCCCTCTGCAGGCGGTGAATTTGATTTTGCCGAATGCTTTGCGGGACAAATTGCCGCCCCTAGATAATTTGCGCTTTTTGAGCTCTACGGAGTCGGGGTCGCTGGCTAGGGCAGACGAGCTGGCGAAGGCGATGAATTCGGCGGATTTTAATCTGATTCTGGGGGATTTTTCAAAGAATAGCATTACCGGAAAGGCGGTTGCGAGCGCCTGTGAAATTGCCGAAAAACCCCTATTAATTACGCGTGATACGGTGGATTTGTTGGCGGAGAATGGAGCGACGGAGTTGCTGCTGCGCGACGATGTGATATTTTTGGCTTCGATGCCGCAACTGCAGAAGCTGTTGCGGAGCGTTTATTATCCTAGGATGATTCTGCTCTCGCAGCCGATTATGCAGATTGCCGAAACTCTACATAAGTTTACGCTGAGTTATCCTACGCGGGTTATTACGCTGGTGAATGGGATTATTGCGGTGGCGGATGCGGGGGAGATTATGCTGATTCCACTTGAGCGAACCGCATATACTCCGATGACTTTTTGGGGTGGGGAAGTGGCAGGGAGGATTGCGGGGTTAGCTATTTATAATCCGGTGGATTTTATGGGGGTTTGTGGGGGTGGAATTATGGGGGGATAGTCTTTTCTGACTTGGTGGATAAGGCGGGCAACATGAATGGTGTTTTTGGTTGTGTGGAGCTCGTATGTAAAAATGCCATACGTCTAAAGGCGCCGGCAGAATCGCCCCCGTCTAAAATTAGGGGTTACCCGCGATTATACTACGCATAATTACTGTCCGTCACACATGAACAATTGAGGCTATCTACCCCTGTTTGAGCAGTCACAGTTGGCGTTAACTGTATAAAATGCATTAAAACACTTGATTTTATTTTACTTTTGTGATATAATTAAAAGATACATTAACCATTCCCCTAATATTAAATATTTAGCATATCAGTTATGCTGTGTTTGGTTTTATCGGAACGGATAATGTAAATAATTCAGGGAGGTGAGAAGGAATGAAGAAAAGAATTCTCACAGTTTTATCCGTTATTTTTATATTAACTACGTCTGTAGTGCCGGTTATGGCATACACCGATGTAGCAAGTGACGCTTGGTACTCGAAAGATGTGCAGGAGGTCACAGCGAAGGGTCTGATGACCGGATATCCTGATGGCAAATTCATGCCAGAGGGAACGGTCACTAGGGCAGAGGTTGCCCAAGTATTGTACAGAATAAATAATTCTGTACAGTATGGGTACGAGACCAAAACGGTTCTGATCAATGACGTCGACAGAACCTATTGGGCTTACATACCAATTAGGTCTTTAGCTGAGGGATGGAACCAGCGACAAGTCTTGTCGTTAATTCTCCCGACGGGCTCGGTATCGGAGAATTCTCTGATGACCATGTTTAGACCATCAGAGGAAGCGACCAGGGGGTTCGTAACGGCCGCCCTATGGTACGGCTATAACCCTGATACCGGAAAGCCTAGCTCGGTGATAATCGGCGAAAAGAGCCGTTATCATGAAAATGATGGCTTGCGTATTAGCCCAGAATATAACTCGATAACAGCATTCTATAGGAGTGGTGTAATTCAGGGTTATCCGGACGGGACTCTGGGTGCAAACAAAATAATCAGTAGGGCAGAAATGGCTGCTCTGCTAAATAGGCTTTTCTGAGCCTTTGGCGGTCTTCGGACCGCCTTTTTCATGGTTTATTGAATGATAACACTCTAGTGGTTTTGTCTATCGTTGTCACTAAAAGAGAATTATAACTTCTGCTCAATGGCGATGGCGTCTCTAGAGATGTGTTGGCGGCGGGGTTTTAGGAAAAACCATAGAAAAATGCCGATTATGATACCTATGGCTAGCGCGAATATTTTGACCGTCAAGCTCCAGCCGGATGCGCACAGGAGCCAGCCGATTGCGACGATGATGGTCGCGAGATAGAAAAACCGCCGCGTCATGATGATTTTTTTGGCTAGACGGAAATTGCGTTTGCAGAGCGATTTTTTAGTGCAATCGTCTGGGTGACCGAAAAGTTTGCCGTAAACCCATAATTCTGTTGTGCCGCATAAGATAGGCGTGCCAAAAAGGAGTATTGCGCCGATGACATGGTTTAGCTGCAATGTCAAGTAGAGGACGGTGGCGAACCACAAAAACACATCGGCGAACATGTCGTATTTGACGGCGTAGCGACGATAGGCGGGAGCTTGGTCTTTTTTGAAGGGCCATTTCGTGGCACAAGCGCCGTCGAAGGCATCGGTGAGTTCCGCTGCGACAAATAATACCAAGATTATGCTAGGCGAAGCGCCAGATAGCGCAAAAAAACAGATGATTGACGCCAAGATTAAGCGCAACATCGTCAAGACATCGGCCAAATACCTCATTTGACTAGCTCCCTGAAATATTTTTCGAGTAAATCGGTGCGGCGAGAGGCTAATATCTCGGGGCGGTGGCGCAGTAGTTTTTGCGACATTTTGGCGATGCACGTAGGTTCTTGATAAATGGCGTTAAGGGCGCGCGCGATATCGCTGGGCGCTGGGGTTGTGGTTAAGATGAAGCTGTCGGCGGGGAGAATTCCCCTCAAATCGGGGTCGCAGATCAAGGACGGGACGCCGACAGACTCTGCTTCGATTAGCGTCATGCCGAATGTGTCAAAATTATGAGAGACTAGCACGTCTAGGTGGGATTTTTGGAGTTTGGCGTAGATTTTGGCGAAGCT
Organism: bacterium; assembly: GCA_963615165.1. Lineage (GTDB taxonomy): Bacteria > Patescibacteriota > Saccharimonadia > Saccharimonadales > Saccharimonadaceae > Nanosyncoccus. The sequence continues at coordinate 13,881 of CAVEGL010000006.1, forward strand.
GGCGTTGCCGTGGAAAGTCACCTTTAGATAGTGTCGGCGTGCGAAGCGCCTTGCGCGATAATAGTCCCCACCACCACCGTAAACATCTACGTGATAGGCGCTTTTGACCTCTGTTAGAGCCTTTAAGAACGGCATCATGCGCTTTTCGGCTGATACGCGAGAGTGCCAGATGATGCGTAGCGGCTCGCCTGGACGCAAAGTTGTGACTGGGACCTCTGGGAGATAATATTGGTCCGCGAAGCTGTTCGGTAAAACTTTGAGCGGGCGCGTCACGCCGTAATGCTTGAGCTTGTCGCAAAAATGTTGCGATGGTGTTAGAACCAAGTCGGCGTTGTTGGCGTGATTTACCATGATCGACCACATTTTGGCTTTGGCGAGGCTGTCCGCCAGATAATTATCGACTTTGACCTTGGTTTTACAAGGGAGATACCAACTCTGGAACCAGCTTAACATAATCGCGACAAAAGTACGCAGTCCTAGCGGTAGGATATTGGTTTCACCCACGTCTTCGCGGCCGTGCATGACTTGGACTGACGGTATGCCGAGTTCGCGCGCAAGCTTGATGCCGGCGATCGAACAACCGCCTTCGTAATGGATGTAGAATAGGTCGAATTCTTTTAGCTCGGGGTGCGTCTTAAGCAACCATTTCCTGACGATGGCGGGACGACGCGAAACTGGAGCGAGACCTCTAAAAAAGAGTTTGCAACTGGGAACCATAAAGATGTGCTTTTTGGCTAAGCGGGCTAGTTCTGCTTTCTGGCGGGGAAAACCGGTAGAGAATAAATAGACGATGTGACCACGTTTTTCGAGTTCGGCCTTTTGACTTTCAACTGCAGTGTGCACTCCTCCGATGACATCTAGATAAGCATCGTGAAATATGGCTATCTTCATTTACTTTGACCTTTTCGGCACGTAATCAAAACTTGCCACAGAATGCCTAGCCCCCAAGATAAGGTAATAAACATACAGAAACTGCCGAGGCTGGGGATTAGGGATATCAATTCGACGACAGTTATACCTAGAATGCCGCGTGTAAATTCTCGCCATTTGCTTGGTTTGAGGGAATCTTTGACGAGGAGGCAACCTAGGTAGTAGCCGACTACGGGGATAGCCAAGATAAGTCCGGCTACATAGAGTGCCGTAATGACGCCGGCTAGAGGCAAGCCGAACATCGTGATGAGTAGGAAAATTGCGGCGAGCGGTGTGCCGATTAGGATGGCGATACCTTTTAAGGCGTCTAGAGCGCAAGCGGAGAAATCGTTTTGGGATTTTTGAAGGCGGATTTTAGCGAGGAAATTTGGCGCACAGAGTGCCATGATTAGCATTACTGCAGAGAAGGAACAAATGGTGTAGAGGGTAGATGAGGCTTTGGATGACAAGGTGCTTTCTTTGCGTTCTACGGTATCTTCGTAGACTTCGGTTTGAATCGAGGCGCTAAGCCCGCTGACGGTTGCGTTTGAGGCGTATTTGAGTGTGCCACCGATGGAAGCACGATCGGTTAAGTCGATGGCGCCAGTACCAGTGTAGACATTGCCGGCGATTGGAGCGTCGATTTTGAGGCTGCTGCTCGCTACGTAAATGTTCTGGACTGGGGTGGATACCGTGACGGAATTGCCGGCGACATATAAATCTCCGGAGATTTGGGCGGATTGATCGATAATAATGACATTACCGGCGACGAAAAGATCTTTGCTGTAAGTGCCAGAGATAGTTATGGTATTGCCGGCGTAAAAACCGTAGTTGTATTTGCCGGAGGTTTGGAGAACATCGCTGGTGATAAAGTTCAAACCGCCGACCGAGGAGCGATCGTTAACACTGGCGCCGGCTAGGAAAAAATTACCAGTGTAGCACTTGGTCGAGCTCCAATTTTCCGTGGCGATAAAGCCAATGGGGGCGCAAGTTTCTGGGGTGATGGTAGCTTTTTCTGAAGTACTGGCGGATGTGGATTCCTCGGGCGAAGCTAGCTCTGCATCCTCGGTCGCTAGGCAGGTTGGCGCCAAGAATAGGGTGCATAACAATGCTGACACTATTAAGATTGATGACTTTTGGGCTTTTCTAATGTAATTCATTTTGTCTCCTTTTTACTATTATACACTTTTTGGGGAGGAGATTTCAAGGCATTGATAGCCTTGCGGCGGTGTTGCATAATTGAGGTGCAGCAATGTTTAGTTTTACGGACTGTCTCTGGTAATGCTTAGTGGCGCGGATTGAGTTGCTGATATATTTGGGATCGCAAAAAGTGCAGCTGCGCCGTAAATCCCCGCTTTGTTGCCGAGCGAAGCGCGAATAATTTGCGCTTCTTTGGCGCCAGCATAAGCTTTTTCACGAAAATATCGCTCAATAATAGGCAAAATCAACTCGCCCGATTCTGACAGCCCACCACCGATAATGATATATTCTGGATCAATAATATCTGCAACGGCGGCTAGACCATAACCCAAATATCGCATCGATATTTCGATGGCTCGCAGTGCGTCAGCGTCCCCGCTAGCGGCGGCGTCTACGACTTGTTTGGCATCCTGATATTTTTCATCTGAAATGAGCGCATTGGCACAATAAACCAATCCGCTGGCGGAAGATATTTTTTCTAAATCAGCAACCTGCTTGACAAAATCATAATTGTATTCAGGGATAGACGACAACGGAATGTGTCCCAATTCGGCTGCACCGCCGTGTTCGCCTTCGACAATTTCGTGATTTAGGATAAGTCCGCCGCCAATACCGGTGCCCAGTGTAACCATAAGCGTGCTTCGGCCGTCTCTGGATGAATCATAAAAATGCTCACCCAAAGCTGCTAAATTGGCATCATTTTTGACGCGAATGGGGGCTTGTAAAGCGTTTTGAAGGTCCTGCTCGATCGGATGTTTTGTCCAGCCCAAATTGACGCACTCTAGGACGACACCTCGACAAACCGGACCGGGGACGCCCACACCTACGCCCAAAATGTCTTTCTCTGTGGCGCCGAGCAAGGCGAGCTCCTCCCTGACGAAATTAGATATGCTTGCAATTGTTGCATTATATTCGGTGGCTTTAAGTGAA
>CAVEGL010000007.1:0-15375 GCA_963615165.1 bacterium
TTGGGTCGCTATTGATTGGGTCGGCGATTTTCTCGTTAATCTCTTTTAATGCTTCATTTTGCGCTTCAATTTGTAGCTTAATAACTTCTATTTCAGCTATTTTATTTTCAATCTCAATTAGCTTGGCTTCCATTTCTGCTTGTGTAAGTGCCATTATTTTTGCCTTCCCTTATTGTTTTCGCTGTCGCGCGTGTCAATTCCCTTTGCAACTTCGTTGTTTTCTGTATCTCGTTCGCGGTCGTATTCGCTATCGTCTTTTTCTAATCCCCCATCGTAAAAGTCCTGTAAGAAAAGGCGATTAGGGTCGATTGTGTATTTAATCTCGCTACCGAATGCGTCAATTGAGTTAATACTCGCTTCTAGTTGATTTATATCAACACCCAATTCTTTTAGCTTCGTTACGCTGTCAAGTCGTTTGCCGATTGTATCCGCGCGTTCGTTGTCTGTTTGCGGGTAAATCTCGCCATATTCAAAATTGTAGCTTTGCATAAGCTCGGCTAGTATTTCGTCAAGCGACATTTTAGCGAAATATTCGTAATTTTGCTTTATGTAATTTAGCAATTCTGGCGTGTAAGCCCTATACTGAATAAACTTGTCAATAAAGTTATAAATCGGCGTTAAGACGTTATTTCTAAATCTCTCAACCGCAATCACAATGGTTTTCATATCATTATCGCCATCGCTAAAACCGCTTGATAGGTATTGGTCTAGCAAAATCCCGCTTGGCGTATCCCCTAACGCCATCATAAGCGAGTTTTGGATTTTTTGGATAATAACGTCAATTTCATTTACGCCATTTAGCCCAAAAAACGTTACATCCTCGCCGACCTTAATCTGCCCTATCCCATCGTTTTCCATTGAGCGAATAAGTTCTAAATTGACGCCCATTGCGTATTTATTTAGCGCATTTGTTAGATTTCCATTATCTTTGCTTTTTACGATTAGCGCACTTGCCTTTGTTGCCATTCTTTGTAGGCTAATAATCGCCCTATTCCACGAGCGGATAAGCAATGTCATATTTTGATAAATGCTAGGCGTGGCGAACGAAAAGTTGCTAGGCGTAAATTTCAAATAAAGCGGAATGTCGTTTTGGCAAACCTTAACCCTTTGCGAATGCGCCTGTTGCCCCTGTATAAACGTATAAAGCGGTTTTTGAAATGTTGGGCTTAATGGGTCTATGTCAATTTGGCAATTACCGCCATTTGCCAACGGGTCTAAAACGTTTAGCTTAAATGCTTTCCCGCTTTGCATATACTCGTAACCCATTGGCTCGTTAGGCTTCAATTCCCCTGCCGCGAAAATAAAAGAAATCCCATAAATCCGCGCATAAACCGCCGCCTGAAATGCTGTCTGTTCTGCTTCAATTTCCATTGCGGTCTTTTTAAGTGCTTCGTTAGCTTCGGGGATGTTAAACCCGCAACGCAACGTCCTACCCGCACTCATTGCAAATTGGGGCAAACTAGTTGCCATTCTTTTGCCTAAAGCCCAATACCTGTAAATATCTTTACACTCGGCATAAGTCAATTCCTTATACGCGCCCAAAAGTTCGTCATTGCCATAAATAGCGTCCCCGCTATCTACCGCCCTGCCTGACGTCCCCACGCTGTTGTTTCCGCCGCCAAATAAACCGCCAAATAAAGCCATTTTAAAAACCCTTCATAATTGCGTTTTAAAGCCCCTTAAAAGCATTTTAGCACTTCGGGGCTATAATCCCCTTAATAAACCGCTAAAATCGTTTTAAAGGGCGCGTAAAGCCTTAAATAAGACCTTCTTAATTCTCATTTTTTGCCCATCGTCATAAGGCGTATATTTATCTTTTTCTTGCGTTAAATAATAGTTTATCGTAAAGTCCGCATTATATACACTAGCACGCCAATTAAAAGCCACTTGGTAAATTTCCGCGTTTTCAATTTCTATGCGCGTATTAAAGCCAAATTTAGCGTCCGCTTCTAAACTCGCTTCCTGTATCCTGTGGATTTCGCGTAACATTTCGTTGCGATTAAAATTAACGAACGAAAGCGTAACGTCATCCGCCTTATGTTGCCTTAAATAACCTTTTTCGTCATAGTCAATGCAACTGCCTAGCTCGATTGCCGAATTTTCTTTGCAATTTACCAAAATATATTTATTTTCACTTTTGCTTTCAAAAATGTGCGGAACGATTGGGTAGTCCTGTGTCAATTCCATAAAAATCGGTAGGCTTGACGCGCCCAAAATCTCTAAAACATTTCGTTCGTCCTCAACTAAAAATCTGCGAGTAATAGCTTCATAGCCCATTACACCCATATAATGCCACTGCCCCATTGTCTCGTTATAATTTGCCTGTCCTGTTAGGGCAATTACTATGCCTTTGTAGGTTATAATCGAGTTAATATCGAGCTGTTGGCGCGTGTTTATCATTACGTTTTGGGTTTCAAACTTGCCTAGCTGTTGGTCTTGTTTAACTGCCCCCGCAACGTGAATGGCGCAACTAAAAGGCTTTGACGATTTCTTAATTATGTAAATGTAGCCGCCTGTATTGGTTACGCGGTCGCAATCGCACAATTCCGCATTGTTTATATTGTCTCTAAACTCGCTAATACTAGCTTTTAAAAGTGCTTCTCTCGTCATTTCTTAATCTTTAAAGCGGTTTTTAGCGTTTCGCCATCTTTAAAAATGGCGGTAATATCGACTTTGTAGGCGTCTAAATCGTCATTGATAGTTATATCGCCACACGAAAGCAATGCGAAATTCGCCCTGTGCCTATCAAAAACGTTTTCGATTTCCACGCGTAAAAAAGCCGAGCCTTCAAAAACGCCGAAGTAGTCAATCCCAGCTTCCGCGTCCAATGGATTTTCGCCCTTAAATAAAGCCAATTCACTTAAAAGATTGTTTAGGTAAATTAGCTTTTCGCTGTCTATTTCCTCAAGGATGTTATCGTTTAGAATTATCATTTTTATTGTCCTGCTGTATTAACATTTACGAAAGGCGGATAAAGTGTCGTATTCACTAATCGGGCTGGAAGGGCACTCCCATCCCCGCCATAATTTTCTAGCAACCCAACAAACTTCCCATCTATAATAACCTTAATCCTTTGCCAATCTTGTGTTTCTCTATCTCTTTCTCTTATAAGCGTAACTTCTTTCCCATCCTTTGTTTTAAATGCGCTCATTGTTTGTTCTAGCTTATTTGCTTCGTTTAGTTGAAAATGCGGATTAACCCCTTTTGCGCTTAATACCTTTAAATACTTAATAAAATCATTCGCATTTTCATTATTGGCGATTTCTGTTAATTGCTTATCGTTTATAATGTTAGACCCAAACAAATCTGTCCCAATTTTTAAATCTGCGCGAATGTCTTTATATTTATTTTCAAATTCTGTAAAATCGCTAATACCTAGCTTATCGCCAATAAACGAATTTCTAAACCAATCAACTATTTTAAACATAACATCCGCAAAACTTAAAAGCCCATTTTTAAGCCACGTGAAATCGGCTAAAAGCCCATTTTTATTTGTTAGGTAGCCAAGTGCGCTGTCTAGCCTGTCAATTCCGCCTTGCCCCAAGTATTTGATAAAGTTACAAATTGTATCTACAAAATCTTTTACTGAATTTCTAAAACTTTCCTTGCTTCCTAGCCTTGTGTGTAGGTCTCTGCCAAGCTCGTTTAAAACTTCTAAAACCTGCAAAACATATTCGCCCCAAGTGCTGCCAATCCCCTGTGATAAAAGATTGGATTTTTCTTGGTAAAGCGCATATTTACGCGGAGTTAAATCGTTTATGCCTACTTGTTTAGCATATTTGTTTAGTAACTCGGCAACGCTTTTGAATTCGTTAAACTTAACGCGCCCATCCTTTTGGACGTCAAATAGGGATTTGAAATCTACCCATTGCATATTAAGCCCTAAACTTCGCAAAATATCGGGCATTGCATGTTCCGCATTTCTGCCTAAACTTATCCCTTGATTATAAATCCCCCTTAAAATCTTTTCTGTAACGCGTAAAGCCCCAAACCCATCCTCGCTGTCAAACTCTTTTCGCAATGCTTCCCTGCTGCCAATCGTATCGCCGAACGCTAACTGCCCCCATTTTTGCGGGTCTATAATTATATTAAACGCATCCCCGATTAAACTTTGTAGCCCCAAACCCGTAACGTTATCCGCGCCCTGTATCGCCCTTGCCGCGAGTGTATTTGCATTACTAAACGTTCCCCCATTCATTTTTGCGCCCATAACGCTTAATTTAATAAGGTCGTGCAAACTAGCCATATGCCCTAAAACCCAATCAAAAACGCCCTTAATCACGTTAAAAACGCTTTTAATCGTATTTACCAAGCCTTCCACAACGCCTTTTAATAAAGCGGTTACGCCCCCCATAATCGCGCCTACCATTCCCATTCGCCCAATCCCTGCGGTTAAGCCGTGCCCCACGTTAGCAACTAGCCCACTTCCTAAACCGCCCGACATTCTATTCCCAATGTTGCCTATGGTCTCAAAAATGTTGCGGTTTCGAGCTTCGGTCTCGCGCTTCTCTTTTTCTTTTTTGCGCTCGGCTTCTCGCTGTTGCCTTTCCTCGTCAATGCGCTGTTCTCTCGCCATTCGCGCGGTAAAAAGCCTATTAAGCTGTTGCGCCGCCCTTGTAAGTTCGCCCTGCGTGTTTCCGCTTCCGCGCTGTTGATTTGCCGCGCCTATTAGCTGTTGTGCCGCGCTGTGTAGTTCTCTTGCAACGTTTGAAAGTGGTGTAGTGTCTATTCTTTGCTGAGATTGGGAAGTTTCGTTTTGGGGATTTGTGCGCGGTCGCCCTACGGGATTGCGCGTGAGTGAATTTGTCAAGGCTTCAACTGCGTGCTGAAGCTTCGACATTGTGATTTGTAGTCTTTGTATTTCGTTTGCCGCCATTATAATTTTACCCCATTGACGAATTGGTTTATCTCAAACAAATTATAAAACTTGTTATCGAAAACGTATTTTAGCGTAAAATCTAGGTTTTTATCCAGCAAACTTTCAATTAAGTAGCTATCTAGCCTTTCTAAATCCTGTGGTTCTTTTTGTAGTCTGCGAATAATTTCTTTATGTAAGCGGGTAACTCCGTATGCGGCGATGAAGTGATTAAATCCTTTACATTTTTGTTCCCAAATTGCGCTTTCGCATAACGATATAGGGAGTAAAAAAAAAGCATTCCAGCACTCGCGGCATCCCTTTCGTCATCCGACATTTCATTCGCATTTGAAAAAATCTTTTCGCCCTGCTCGTTGAAAATCTTATCCCAAGAAATGCGCCTTTCTACCATTGCATTGATAGCTTCTAGCATTTCTTTTGCATTCTTTTTTTCGCCTAGATATTCGCGGATAATTACTTTGTAGTCTTTTTGAAAGATTGTTAGCGAGATTTCGCCATTCTGTATTTTCAAAAAGAGGCTTCCAAGAAAACTAGCTACACTTTGAAACTCCTCTCGTGTGGGGATAGGTATCGCCGCAATTGCCGTTTCCCCATTATCCAAATCAAAAGGAATTAAAAAGTTTTTACTCTCAATCGCCACGCCTGTTTCCATAAAAGCCTCCGCGCTTCCAATTTCACAAAAAGGACTTCCGCCCAAAAAGCGCATTGGGCTTATATCCTATGCAATCTTAAAAACCGCTTAACGCTTCTGCATTGACTACCAAATCTGCCCTGAAAATAAATTCATATGCTGGAATTGAGCCATTCATTGCGCCCATTTCTTTTAGTGAAATGCTAGGGTTATAAGCTGTGAAATAGTTGCCCGCATCGTCATAAAGGGTAGCCGTTCCGCCAATAAAGCAATCGTTGGCAAACCTATCCAAATAACGCTGACACATCGGCGAGGTTTTGCGAACCGAAATAATCGCGCTTACCTTGCAAAAAACGTTATATGAAAAAATCGTCCCTGTGGCGACTTCTAAACGTTTCCCGCCCTCGTCCTCAATCTCAATCCGCACCTGCTCGAAACCCATATCATACACGCCAATGTCAAGCGTGCTGTCATCACTAAACGACACCTTATTTTTTAGCTTATTGATAAAGCCCACTGGTGAATATGCCATCTAGTCCCCTTTACGAAAAATTGACGTTAAAGCCAATCTGCTTAATGAAACGCCCAATTCGCACGTAAAAATACACGCCTGTCAAAATCTCTTTTTGATAGTCGCTATAATTCGTTTGCAAATAAGAAGCGTAGGTTGGAATTGTTACATCCCCTGTCCCCAAAATAGCATTCGTGCTTACGTCATAGCCCATACCGAATTCGTCAATTACGCCAAAACCTGCCAATCTGTTTAGCCGACTTGCGATATTCGCCCTTACGGTATCAAACCCATTTTGATTAAACCGCAATTGAGAATTGGCATTGTTTTGCCCATTGATAATCAATTGCGTTAGCATATTTTCAATGTCGTATTTAAGCAATTCGAGTTGATAAAAAACTTCAAAAGGCGTCCCGTCAAGCTGTCGGCTTCCCAAAATCACATTTGTATTGGCGAGTGTTGCCGCAAATGTAATCGGCGCGTCCAATAGCGTCTCTTTCATAGTCGCGCTGTAATCAATTGGCGTATAGTTTAGCTTTTGGTAGTTTAGGCTACGCGCCATATTTGACGAGCTGAAATCCATTTTAGAACTCGCAAACAATCCTGCATAAGAACCGCTTACATAATTTGTAGAGACGTTTAGGTTTTCCGCGATTATCTGTAACCCTGACAATCCATTGTAATAAGCAAAATTCGCATCCGTTGTTGGATTTACCTGCGAACCTACGCCAATGATAAAGCGTGTCGAGCTGTCGTCTGCGCTATGTAGTGCCACGAGATTTGGAACTGCCACATTCGCCACGTTCGCGGCTTGTGAGTAGGTAACTGCCGAAGCTGTCGTTCCTGTATTGCCATTCACCACAATTTCGCCGATTTGCGCGTCTGTGTTGTTTGTATCGGTTAAGGTTACGGTGATTGGGAAGTCGCTATCCTGCGCCGTCTCGTGTCGCGTAATAGTCAAGGCATATGGGTCAAACGTGATAATCCCATCCTTGCTGTAAGTTACACCGATTGGGCGGTATTTAAGCGAAAAGTTTTTCGTTGTTAGCGGAACTGCTTCGGGTGTCCCTGACTGCGCCGCCTTAATAACGGTAGAACCCATATTGGCGGTTGCGGTTACGCTTTCAATCTTAACTTCATACCACGAATTCGGCAAAACATAAAGGAAGCACTTACACGCGCCATTGCTAATAAAGCTATGTAGCGTATCGACTTTGGTCTGTAAAGCGGTAGCTTCTGCGCCACTCTCAAAAATATATGCCGCTTTGCCCCCCGCGTGTGAAAAGAAATTCACCAGCTTATTGTAAAGTTCGCCATTGGTCGTAACAACATCTGCGAATGTTGAATTATTTACTTCCTTATACGCGCCTACGTTTAGGGAAGTATCGCCATTGCTAACAAAACAAACGCGGCGAGTATAATTATCAATACTCGCCACTTTTTGCTGTGTGGCTTCAATAACTACGGGGCGGCTAACATTTACATATTTAGCCATTTGCCACTCCTTACACGTATTTCGCTGTCAAAATCCGCACTGCTTCAGGGCGCAATGTAACACCTGGTGTCATTCTATAAATCAAGCGTCCGCTTTGAATGCCGTTATACTCTGGGTTCTGCTTATGTGCCAAGCCGAAGCCCCCATCATACCACGTATTCCAAGTGATAGAATTCTCGCCGCCCAAAATGTTTTGGCTATCAGCCGCCGCAACTTTTGGATTTTGATTATCCATACCCTTTGCAATGAATACAATGCGGTCGCCGAGCGTATCGTCTCGCAAACTCTCGTTCTCTACGAACTCGACTTCGCCGCCGCCCATCCACTTCACCACGCGCCCAAGCAAGCCGCTTACAACATCGACACCCGCGCCGTTACGCTGACTTTGCTCGAGGCTTACAATCACGCTTTTAAGGTGGTTAATCACGCGCGGGGTGCTGGTGATAATCGTTGGGGTTAGCATACCATAAGAAGCACTTCGCACATCGCGGATAACCGAAGCCAAGAATTGCTGCAACTCTGCTGGGTTATAGGCGGTAATGGTTTGGTTGCCTGCGGTATCTGCTGGTAGGTTAATGCTTACGCCATTCGCCAAAATACCTTGCGAAAGGTCGCCGTCTGTGTCGAACCCAAAAAGCACTGCTTCGCGCCTACGTTGGTTAATCGCTTGTTTCGCGCTATCCATAAGGAACTTTTGCAATGAAAGCCCATTCGTCATAGTGTTAAACGTTTTCTGTTGCTCTGGGTCATACTCGTAATATGCGGTAATGTTGTAGAATGGCGCTTTGATTTGCCCTAGCGTATAGCTTTGGTTAGTCAATTCGCTTTGCCACGTTTGTGAAATCTCTGCATTCGTATTGATATTAGTCAATGTTGGAATGTAGATTGCCGCTTTGTCAAGCTCCCCATAATGCGTCTCTTTGCCAATGTATTTTTTAAAATCTACGTCTTGGACTTGAGGCGTAAGCAATCCTGGAACGACTGCGCTTGGGAATAACCTAGTAAAATTTGCCATTCTTTACTCCTTACTTATGAAAGCCGAATTTTAACGCATTTGCAAGCTTCGTATTTAACATCGCCTGTTGCGCTCTCTACAAACTTAATGCCATCTACAACACTAGAAAGCAAAACCGCGCCCTTAATCTCTGTGCCTGTATTGGTGGTTACGTATTTGTTGGTGGTGTCCCAATTCAAAACTGCCCCGACCTCAACGTTCGTAAGTGTGCTATCTGCTGGTAGGTAAATCTCTGCCTGACTGCCGATTAGCGCAATCTTTACGAGCTGCCCATTCCGCGCATAAGCCGCAACTTCGCCGTGCTCCAATACGTCTTTTTCATTTACCAAAAGAAACCCACCCAATGTAGTGCCAAGCTCTTTTGCTGTCAAAACGTTAGGGTTTAGCCCCTTACCCGCATTAGTGCCTACACTAGCCGTAACGCTCAATGGCGAAGCGGGAAGCAATTTGGTTGTTGCCTGTGTAGGTGCTAGTTTAGCTACCGAAAGGGTATTTTTATCGTGCCCTGCCAATGTGCCACAAATTGGACGCTGTGAGTATGCGCCAATGAAGCTCAATCCGTTAAAGGTAGTGGTTACCTTATTGTAATCAATCGCCATTCTCTACTCCTTAAAAGTCTTTATCTACCATAAGCCCTTCGCCATTATCAACGAAGCCCATATCGCGTTTAGGTGCTGGTTTTGAGTTTTTAGCCTCAATCGCGCTATAAACGCTATCCAAAACATCCCGCGCCAACTCTGGTGTATAGCTGTCGAGTGTAAGGTTCGCAAATTTCGCATTCAAAAACTGCTTATTTGAATTGATAAACTTATGCGCTACACTGCGGAATGTTTGCCGACCTGAAATAAAAGGCATTTTGACGTTTAGGTTCGCATCCGCGCTATCGCAAATAGTTCGCATTCGGCGCAACTCAATATCGCGCAACTTATCGTCAATTGTCTCGTTCATATCGGTTACCAACTCGTCATTCTCTTGTTTAAGTGGTAGCCCCGCGTGTGAAGCCCTAGCCATACGACTTGCGGCTTGTTCCAAACTCTCGCTTGCGTCATTGGCTTTTACGTCATCTGCTTTGTCGTCTGCCTTGACATCCTTGTCGCACTCGTCATTCGCCTTTTTATCGGCATCCTTATCCCCGCCGTCATACATAGGGCATTTAGGGTCGTTGCAATCGTCCTTTTTCTCTGCCTTTTTGTCGGGCGTCTCGTTAGGCGTTACTTCGTCATTCGCCTTGCTGTCCTTAACCTCAACATCCTTCGCCACATCCTTCGGTGTCTCGGTCGCCTTGACATCTACGTTCTCGGTATTTGCCATTGTCGTCTCCTTTGTAAGATTTGCGCTATCGCTTAAAATTGTGTGAAAACTATCGTCAAAACCCTTGCTTCCGCCTACGTCCCAATGTCCGCGTTCGCAAAAAGCCAAATGGTTTAATTCGATAGGGATTTCGCCCTGTATCATAGCAGAATTATCGGCATTATAGTCAATAATTACGCTTGGGCTAGTCGAATTTATTTCGCCATTATCAATCTTTTTAATCAAACTTTTATCAAAAATCCTTGCCACGCCCCATATTTCATCGGGGTTTTCATCATTAACCCACGCGTCAATACAATTCCCAATAATAGCGTTTTCGGTAAGGTTATCTGCGTTTAACGTGTCGCCATTCCCTTCGCTGTCTTTTGGGTGATTTATGATAATCGGTAGGCTTTTGCAATGGTCTATAAACTCGGGTGTAAAAAAATCTAACTTGTTTCTATCGGCGATTATAGTTTCGCCCTCTCTAACTCGCAAATTCAAACCGCTACCTGTTATGCGCACTGGCATATAAAAGCAGGTTTTGGTCTCAAATATACCTTTGAGTTCCCCTGTTTTATAAGCGGTTTTAAGTTTTGCTTCAAACATTTTACAAATCCTTGCATTAAGGCGGTTTTTAAGCCCACCAAGCGATTTTAATCACGCGGGGGCGTAATGGTAAGCCCCCGCTAAATAAAACGCTTTTACGGGGCTTTAATCGTCAATTTTGCTTTTCTCTTTCGCCTTCGCCTTGCCGACTTCAAGCTTTTTATATTCGCCATCCGCAACTTCACCAAAATTGATAACGCCATTCATAATCAGCGAAGCGCATTCGCTAATAAACGCATTGGCGTGGATTTCGGTATCAAACTCGACTTCATTCTCGCCCTTTTTAACTTCTACCTTAATTGTGTCGGTATATGGAAAGAAAGGCGAATAAAACTCGACATCCATTTTCTCTTTGCTTGTAAAGTTTAGCTTCATTTTTTATCCTTATTGGTCTGCGCTATAAAGTGCGAACATTTGTTTAATTTTCTCGGCAACTTTTTTGGCAATGTAGCGGTAAGCATTCTGCCCATAGTGGCTATCAAAAATTGACGATGTAAAGCCCTGCCCTATCCAATTGTTCCACGTCCGCGCTTTCGTGCCTGTCGCCCTTGCATTGTTAGTCGGCAAATCTTTTGGCAAATCTACGAAGCCTGTAAAGTTCTCTTTTTGCCATTGGATAATCTGCTTAAATGTGCCCTTGCCATCCCAATACTTTTGCGGCCCCGGGAATACTATCCACAGCGGATATTTAAACGCGACTTTCGCATTCGCTTCTGCATACGTCCAAGCTGGTGTGCCTATTGAATTTGTCGAACTCCAATTCAAAGCCGCATAACCCATATACTTATTGTTTAGTTTATTGATAAAGCAAACGTAAATCGGCATTTTTGCGGATGTAATCCCATTAAGAATGCGGTATTTAATCCCGCCCAGCTCGTCAAACGCGACTTCGCAAACATCCGCCCTATCATTAACAATTGCTGTGGCATCCTGCCCCGCTGTAATTGTTGGCGCAGTGCTAGAATACTTAATATCCACTTTTGTAGGGTCTAGGTTCGTTCTAAATCGGCAATCTTTGGCAAATTGCGAATTAAGCATATAAGACCAATTTCCAATGCCCGAAGCCACAAACGTTCCGCCTGTGAATTCCACGAACGCGCTTTCATTCTCTGGCGCGGCATCCTTATCGTGCGCTTCAATGGTATCTAGCCTAAACTCGTTAAAAAAGAGTTTTTCCATAGTGTTTAATTTAGTTTTATTGCCATAAGTAACATTATCGCCCCCCGCGAATAAAGCTTCAATTTGTGTAATGGTATTGTTAAATGCGGTCTTATAATTTTCTACACTGCAATTCCCCTGCCCATCCGCTTCGCCTTGACACCACACGACACCCAAAAACTTACTATCTCTTTGAATGCGCCCCATATGCAAGTTCATTCGGCGTCCAATTGCGGTCGTCAAATTGCCATCTGTATTCCAGCGGGTAGAACCTTCGGGGATATTCGAGCTAGTAATCGTGCCTACAACGCCGCCATTTACATACGACATCCCCTGCGAGTAGTTAGAAATAAAAAGCTCGTATTCGTCAGGGATTAGCCCAATCAACTCTTTTGCCAATGGGTAAGCCAACGATTTTGTGCGAGTGCCTACACCGCCCAAATTCTGCATATCTTGGAATGCGTCAATCCCCGCATTAACTGCTGGAACTGGGTCGGCATTGCCATACCCGCCGTGCCCTTTTAGCCCCTCAAAATAACAATAAGGAATTGCGCCCACATCGTCTTGGTCCCACGGGGTTTCGTCATAGCCAACCGCATTGCTTTGCCCCGCAATGATTAGCCACAAATTACGATATTGCTGTGTGAGAACGCATCCCTGCGAAGTTAGGTAATTTTCTGTTTCGGTGTTGCCTGTAACCGCGCGGTCGTATTTGGTTTCCCCTGCCTTAACTACCTTTTTGATATAAGGCATAGGCTTACCTGTAAGAAGCGAGTTAATGTTTTGGGTGTAATACACGACATCTTTGTCGGTATTATTTACGATTTTGGTAACCATTTGCTAAACTCCTTTATAGCTATTCGCTGTGCGAAGTTTAGCAAATTTTTTAAGAGTTATTCCTGCTTTGTAGTTTCTAGGAAGTCGATTGCTTCTTTTAGAGTGCCAATTTGAATGGCTACACATCTACACCCATAAGGGTCGCTAGGGAAGCCGTCTAAAATCTCGCTAGGCTTTAATAAACGTTCCGCGCCACACGTTTTTGAAATGGCTTTGTAATCGTCATTTCTATAAACAACGATTTTATTATGCCTGCTCCAATGGTCGCCGTGCGCGGTCTCGTCATACACTTTTGGATAAAGCCCTGTCGGGTTGCCTACAACGCGCTCATCCTCCATTGTAATCCACAAAAACCCTATCGCCTGATTTTTTTCAGCTTCGATTTTGTCAAGTTTAGCTTTTAGAACTTGAATGTTTCGCTCGGCAATTTTTTCAGCTCGTAACTTAATCCCTATCCTATTTACTAA
The DNA here is from genome assembly GCA_963615165.1 of bacterium. Lineage (GTDB taxonomy): Bacteria > Patescibacteriota > Saccharimonadia > Saccharimonadales > Saccharimonadaceae > Nanosyncoccus. The sequence continues at coordinate 12,890 of CAVEGL010000007.1, forward strand.
CGCGCATACTTCGTTAATAAGATTGGTGTTAATAGTCGAGTATTTATTAAAAGCCAAAAGTGCCTTTGACGCAAAATCCCCCATAAAGTTAATGTTAGAAAAGTATAGGGAAGCTTCATTAACTAGCGAGTTTAGTTCGGCTTTATACTCGCGCCCGATTTTCACCTTAATTTTAGGGTCGTTTTTAAGCGCATTAAGGGGCTTTAAAACGCTTTTAACTTCGCGCTTAATGTCCAGCACGCTTCGGTCTTTATTTTTGCTTTTTAGGGCTTCTACGGCTTCAAATTCCGCTAACGAAAAACGCCCACGTTCCCGCGCCGCCAAACGCTTATCAACGTATCCCTGTAAAGCCTTGCGTATTTCAGCACTTCCCGCTAAAACTTCCTTATGGTATTGCTTCCTTAACGCGCTTTTCATTCTCTCAATTAAAATGGCTTTAACTCGGTAGCAAATCCCTACTTTGCGGTATTCCTCTAAAATCTCTCTTACTTTGTTCGAATTCATAAATCCGCCTTAAAATCTACAATCTTACCAGCAGGCATTCCAAAAAAGTAGTTATCGCTACTATTCATAATGTCGCAAATCGCCGCGTAATAACCCGCATCGTCATTGGGTAGGTGAATGGTTAATTTATTGCCTACGCTTTCATACCTAGCATTTAATCTGCTTGTTTGCGGATGCGTGTCGGGCGTGTATTTATGCCCGATTTCTTTATGCAACTGCTGAACCAATAAATCATAATAAGCAATGTTAGGCACAGGGTAATTGCGATTTAAAGACCATTTCGCAATTATAAGCGAAGTGGATTTTAAATCGTTATCGCCATCCCCACTGCCAATTTGCGTAACGCCATCCCACGTCTGCCCGCTGTCCCAAGTGCCCTTATCCCATTTGCTAATCGAAGTCGTTTGCAAAACGGCGTCAAATCCGCCGACCATTCCCAAGTAATGATTTAGCCAAAAAAACGCATAGTCGGTTTTATTGTCTAGGTTAAGATTTAATTCTAATTGCTGATAAAAGCTATTGATTAAATCCACTACGTAATCATTTACGCATTCAAAAAAACCGCTTAACGCTACGCTTCCAGCGTATTGTTGGTAGGGCTTACATAAAAGAAATGGTTCTTTTGAAATGCTATCTAATGTAGGCATTTCTTACTCCGCATCTACTTTCTCAACGCTTACGTTTAGCTTCGTTTTTTTAATAGCGGTTGTCGCGCCCTTTTCAATGGTATCCACGATTTTTTCGCTATTAGCTCGGGCTTTGGCATTTTCGTCTTTAAGCCCTTTTTCGTGCTGTTTCGCGGCTTGTTTAGCGGTTACGCTATCATTAGCATTTACAATAATATCCCCGCGCTCGATTATCGCATTTGCCTGTTCTTTAAAAGCCCTATAAGCAAACTCGTCTTTAAAAATAACTTCTTTGTTTAGCTCGTAAGGCGCGACATCCACATTCAAAATAAGAATGCTTTCAGGCGGTCGGTAAGAAATAATCTGCCTACGACATAGCGTATTAGTAATGTAAGCGGTAACTGCCATTCACTATCCTTTAAGTTGAAAATCGGCTTATTTTATCATAAAAACGTTTTAAAAGTAGCTTAATCACAATAATCCGCAAAACTATTCGCGCTTCGTGTAGTCAAGTTAAACTGCGCGGAGTTAGCCCAAATCCCGCTTATCCACAGGTTATTTTCACTACCAATCGGTGCGCCGCCCCCCATAAAAAATCCAATCCAAATGTCCTTCGCCCTATCACAAGCCATTTCAGCACTTATTTTTCTGCGCCTTACTAAATCCAATAAATCTTTTAATTCGGTTTTATTGTAATCCGCAAACTTATCAATTGCCGCGTAACGCTCTTGAAAAATCGCGGCGAGCTTATCGTTGGTAGTTTCGTTGCCATTTGGAGACCAACGCTCGACACCGCTTTCCCATTTTGCTTTCGGGTTGCGGATGCTGTCGCTAGGGTGAATTGTTGCGGGGAATTGGATATAGAAGTCAAAACGAGACCATTTATTTATATGCAATCGTTTTGTGTAAGAATAATGAGAATAAATATCATCTACTAAATTATCTACCGCTTTTTCGGTAGTCATCAAATCAAGCCAAGCATTGCTATAATCCCCGCCATTCTCGTTAAAGTGGCGGGGCAATCTAAATCGGGGCATTGCATATCCTTTGCCCCGATTATAGCATAAAGTTTAACGTCCCTTAAACATAAATGTTGAAAATGGGGATTTCTAGCTTCTCTGCCAAATCCATTTCTAAACTAGCCCCTACGCTTCTAAAAACGTCATTTTCAGCGTCAATCATTCTAAACATTGACGAGCAAATCGCTAGTTTTTTTAGGGCTTCGTTTTGAAACGTTCTTTCGTCCCATTCCCCGCGCATATCCTTAAAGTATTCGCAAGGATTAAAGATTTTTTCGTTGGGGAAGGCTTCTTTTAAAATCCTTTCAGCCTTCGCAAAACGAGCATCCGCTTTATC
>CAVEGL010000008.1:0-11803 GCA_963615165.1 bacterium
GATAGTTCCGATACTGAATGGGAAGAAATAGAGAGAAAACTCAGGAATATCGCCAACTTTAAAGCCAGGGAAAAGCTCCAAGAAACAGATGATTACAAAAAACAGGGTTATCAACTTCTTGGCTATTGGACTGGAGCTACAGGATTAAAGGATATTGAAAAATCGAAATTGGGTCTAAGCGAAGCTATCTTGAATCTAAAGAAAAAGATCGTTGAGGAACGTGATAAATTTGATGAGATAGAAAACATGAGTGCGGAAGAGGTCACGAAGTTTTTGAACAAAAAAATCGAGAGCCTGCAGGATGAAGAAGAAAATAAAATCGAAAAAATCATCGAAAACACCAAACAAGCAGACAAAAGAGAATTAAAGAAAAAGACCATTATGGGCGTCGTGGTCGCAGGTGCCATCTCCGCTGGCGGCTCCCTTGCTGGACATTTTCTCTTGGATAAAGTAGGTGGCTTTTTAGGGGTTGAAGCTCCCGATGCGGATGCTGATACCCTAGAAAGCGAAGCCTCTGGTACAAGTCCATTCAGTGGCGCCAGGATCGAGGCTAATCCGGACGGTAGCGCATTTGAATTAACGGGTGAAGATGGAAAAATAATGCATGAAATTAGCCTGGACGAAGATGGTAACCCTAACATCAAGGAACTAAATAAATGGGGTAAGGAACATGGTTACGACGAAGAGTTCTCTATTCGTGAGGGTGACAGTATAGAATCAAACACATCGGCCTCTGCGGAAAGATTCTCCATAGAGGAGTATATGAACGGCGAACATAATGATATCTACGAATATGGTTATATGGGCTATGTGGATGGTGCCAATGCCGGTATTGATGCATCCGAGATTGCAGCAACGGAAGACGGTGGCTACCATATTCCGGTTTCTATCCCAGACGACATCGAGAATCCAGAAAATTTCCGATTGCTCGTCGATATCGACGAAGCCGACAACCATAAGGCCCTAGCTTTTGAGGTTTTCGAAGATGGCGAAGGCGGTTACTATGCTGAAGTCCCCAACGATTCTGCTCTAGCTAGTATTATGAGCAGCAACGAAGGCAAACTTGCCGGCACGCAATGGGCCATAGGTACAACAGACACAAATAATACATTCGTTTCATACAGTTCTGGCACTTTAGACGATTCCTCTTTACCCAAATCTGTTACCGTTAACGGTGGTGCTGCCTTAGATACTCAATCCACTTCCGCGCTATATTACGGCGAGGAAAAAGTAGCCAATTATATCCCACTCAACACCAGCCTCGAAGCCGTCAAACTTGCTGATGGTGGCGAGCTCGACTTGAAAGTGATTAACGCCGATTACTCTACTGGCGCCGACCCGTACTTTAACAAGCTTGACGGCGTCGGTTCGGGTGCTTTTGGTAATACCATCGAAGCAAACTATGATAATCCCGCTTCCACCATGGAAAATTGGGTTGAGCAAATCCAAAAATCGCCAGATCAGCTAGCCTGGAACTCCGTCTCCCTGAAAGGCTTTACCGAATCCGAAGATTTTAATCAAATCATGGGGAAATACTTTGGCGGAGACGATTGGCGAACCGAACTGAACATCGAAGGCGACATCGACACCGAATCTGAAGTTAATAGCATCGCCGATGCTCTTGCTGAAAATGACGAAGCTTATCACGAATACAAGAAGGCTTTCGTTGGTCACCTTAATACGCTTATGAAAGACGGCTCAGTCAAGATCGAAAACATCGAAGAGGGCGGCCGCTATACTAACTATGGTCAAGCCAATCAATTCTGGAGCAGCGACGACAAAACTGGCTCCATCATTCGCGCCACCAAATCCACATCTGGCGGCACCGGTCTATCTTTGCGCGATGCGAGCGGCAACAGTATCTTCGATGAAGAAAAGATAAATAAACTCCTCAAAGTCCCAGCTGGTCAAAACGTCGGCGACACCATGATCCGCCTCGAATGTGGTGGTCAAACCACCAAGGTGATCGAATCCTACGGAAACATCGGAACTGTCCCAACCGGTCAACCCACCTACACCCCGACCAGCTCCACCTATACCCCGACCACCGACGATACTACCGTAGCAACGGACACGAATACCAATACCATTAATTCCGAACCGCAAGATGAACCTGAGTATAAACACGAGCGTGAAGATAATAGTTCGTTCATCCAGCCGAAAGACGCAAATAATTCAATCAGAATAGATAATCAGATTAATGAAGATATGGCGGAAAATATCGGTACCGAAAAAATCGTTATCACTCCAACTGAGGAAGTATCAACAGAAGATTTAACCGAAAAACCATCCATCGACTCGTATCAGGGAACCGAACCCGAAATGGTCCAAAATCAAGCCTCTAAGGTCGCCGAAGATGTCTGTGATCAAGTTAGTGGAGCGAATAGTTATAGTAGCAATCGCGGAAATGCCAACACTGGCTATAGCCCAAACACCGATAGCCCTGCACAGGCGGCGTCCAACGAAGCTCACGCCAACGACAGCAGCGCAACGTCGAGCGAGGCCGGAAATAGTTTTGGATTTAATTAATAACAGGTGGGGAAAGGAATAAAATGACTAAAAAAAATAATCAGAAAATCGCAATGATGCTTAGCGGACTTATTGTTCCACTATTTATGACCGCCAACGTATCTGCGTGGGGACCAGAGCGTACCACGTTTACTATGGAAGCTCCGGCTACCTACCCGACCTTCAATTCTATTACTAATAACCCTACCATTGGCGATGAGCGTGATTTTGTCCGTGTTGGTAAAATCAACGCCGATGTCACTGAGCTTAGCGATGAGATCGTAGCTACTCCAGGTAACCAATATTTAGTGTACATTTATTTCCACAATAACGCCTCCTCTACTTTCAACTATTCTGAGTATAATTATTCTGGTATTGCCACCGGTGTAAAAATGTCAAGTTCATTCCCTACTACAATTACCCCCACCCAAAAGGGGACCATTACCGCGACAATTTCGGCTGAAAATTCCAACCCTACCTCAGTGTGGGATGAAGCCTATATTACTACAACTACAGATCGCGTCTTGCTGAAGTATGTTTCTGGCTCCGCCAAAATTTATAATGATTTCGAGACCAACAATACGGTCATGCCGACCAGCCTATTTACTGCTAGTGGCGCCTATCTCACTCTCAAGAATGACGCTATCGGCGCCATCCCGGGCTGCGAAGAGTATCACGGTGTCGTTTCTTATGTTTTGGAAGCTTCAGAACTGAAGGGCACCGTTGATAAAACTGTCTCAAAGGATGGCGCTAATTATGTCGATAATCTTTCCGACGTCAAAACTGGAGACATACTTCATTATAAGATTACATTAGAGAACAAAGGCGACATAGAACTCACAAATGCCACTATTGCAGACAACTTACCCACAGGGCTTAGCTTTGTGTCGGGAAGTGTTAAGCTTACCGCCAATGATTCTGGCGTATACGATGATTTGTCCGATGCGCTTTTTACGAACGGCTATAATCTCGGCACCGTTGGTACTAACAATAAAATTGAAATTATCTACGACGCCAAAGTCGGTGAAGATTTTGACTGTACTGGCTCCAACGTGGCTAATACCGCGAAGTTTACCTATGACAGCACTGATGCGTCTGGTATTACCGTGGATGATTCTGTTAGCGTTAATGTTACCAAAGCAGATTGTGTGGAAACTTGCGCCACCAACCCCGAAATGGAAGGTTGCCAAGAGATGCCAAACACTGGTCCGCTCGAGATTGTCATGGCGGCAGTCATCATACTCGGCATCGGCGGTGGCGGCTACTACTTCTACCGCACCAAAAAGAATCTCAAGCAAGTCTCGGAAACCGTAAAGGGCGAAACTGAAATTGGCACCAAACCGGTCACCGAAGACAATCGAAACGGGCAATAGGCTAATCAACGCCATTAGTCGGAGCGGTGCCCCCAACTTCTATGGGGGGCACCAAACCGAACTTGTTCCATATCCCCAATCGTGCATCACAACCGAAGGAATGGCGGGTCGGTGGGGCAAACTATCATTCTGGTCGCTACGATTGTAGCATTTTAAGCACAAGCGGGGCTGACTAATAATCAAAAACATATATGCTTAAGCCTAAAATCGCATAACCGCACACCTCCAGTTTTAAACCAAGACCACGCAACAAAAAGTATGGTTCCGAGGAACAATACTTCCGTCAGAGCGTCACCAAAAACCTTTTAGAGCTAAACAAACCATTATTCCTCCGGCAAGATAGCCACATGCAGCTCCTCCAACTGCTCTGCATCTACCACCGAAGGCGATCCCATCATCAAATCCTCCCCCGCGCCATTCTTCGGGAAAGCCACGATGTCGCGGATATTCTCTATCCCTTCAAGTACCATAAAAATCCGGTCAATCCCAGGCGCGCAACCCGCGTGCGGAGGTGCTCCAAACTTAAATGCATTCAGCATTCCGCCAAATCGCGCCTCTACATAGGCATTATTGTAGCCCAAAATATTAAACGCCTTATACATAATCTCCGGATTGTAATTCCGCACCGCGCCAGAGCAACATTCCAGCCCATTCATCACCATATCGTACTGGTCTGCCACAATTTCTAGCCGCTCCGCATCGGTTTTTGTCGCTTCTAGCGCCGCCAAACCACCCTTCGGCATTGAAAACGGGTTGTGCCCAAAGTCCAATTTCTTGTTTTTCTCGTCCCATTCATAAAATGGGAAGTCCACAATCCAACAAAGCGCCACTTCCGCATCGTTTTTTAGCCCAAAATGGTCTGCAAAAGCAATCCTCAGCTGTCCCAAAACCTTATTCACGCGCAAACGTTCATCCGCCCCAAAGAACACCGCATCGCCTTCGGTCGCCCCTGTTTTCTCTTGTACGGCAGCAATTTCCGCCTCGCTCATAAATTTCAAAATCGGCGACTTCGGTCCATCCGCCGTATAGAAAATATACGCCAGCCCGCCCGCGCCAAGCTTCCGTGCCTTCTCTGTAAAATCGTCAATCTGCGAGCGCGTCAGAGCCGCCCCGCCCTTCACGCACAGCGCCTTCACGCATTCTGCCCTAAACACCTTAAAATCGGTCTCAGCAAACACATCCGTCAGCTCCATCATCTCCATCCCGTAGCGCAAATCTGGTTTATCTACCCCATATAGCTCCATCGCCTCGCGATAAGGAATTCGCGGAATCAGCGGATGTCCGTCGATCAGAAATTTCTCCGCTGGCTTAGAGTTCAGTACAATCTTTTTGCCAGCAAAATCTTCCACCAACTGCCGATAAAGCGGCTCAATCTCGTTTCGCACCATTTCGCCGTCGTCCACAAAAGCCATTTCCATATCTAGCTGATAAAAATCTCCATAAAGCCGATCCGCCCGCGGGTCCTCATCCCTAAAACATGGCGCAATCTGGAAATATTTTTCCAGCCCGCCCACCATCAAGAGCTGCTTAAACTGCTGCGGAGCCTGCGGCAAAGCATAAAATTTCCCGGGATGTAGCCTAGAGGGAATCAAGAAATCCCGCGCCCCCTCCGGCGAAGAATTCGCCAAAATCGGCGTCGCCACCTCTGTAAAATCATGCTCATACATATAATTGCGCAAATATCGCACATACTCAGAGCGCCTCTTCAAAATCTTCTGCATACTCGGGCGCCTCAAATCTAGGAAACGATATTTTAGCCTCAGCGCTTCGCCCGACTCCGTCCCTTCGTCGTGCGTATTTACCGGCAAAGTCTCCGAAGTATTCAAAACCTCCAAACTAGAAACCACAAGCTCAATTCCGCCCGTCGGAATATTCGGATTCACCAGCTCCGCCGCTCGCTCCCGCACCGTACCGGTCGCTCTGACCACAAATTCATCCCGCACGCTCTCCGCCAGTTTAAAAGCCTCCGCCGTGTCAGGAGTAATCACCAGCTGTATTAATCCGCTATGATCCCGCAGATCAATAAAAATCAGCCCGCCATGATCCCGTCGCGAGTTTACCCAACCCGCCACCGTTACTGGCGTCGTCGTTACTTTTAATTCTGTTGCAAGTTGTCTCTCATTCATAATCTATATTATATCACACTTCCCCAGATAATTGTGATTTTTCCACCCAATAGCCCACCCGCTTCAAATCACCTCTTCCCAAAAATCACAAAATATGCTACAATACATAGAGTAATAAAGGAATAATATGAAAAAAGCAGTCATTTTAGTCGGTGGCAAGCAATATCTCGTCGCCGAAAAAGAGACCCTACGGGTGGACCTCCTCCCGGAAGGCACCAAAGAGCTCGAAACTGACGCTTTACTCCTGATTGACGGCGACAAAACCACCGTCGGCACTCCGGTAGTAAAAGGCGTAAAAGTTTCCGCAAAAGTCATTACGCCAGAAGTCAAAGGCGACAAAATTCGCGTCATCCGCTACCACTCTAAGAAGCGTGTTCACAAGGAGACCGGACATCGTCAAAAATACTCCGAGATTGAAATCACCAAGATCGGTTAACAAAATCCCCCGCAAGGGGGATTTTGTTGATATTCGAGATGGATTTGATGCCATAAAAGCATAAAGGAGATCAACTCCGGAATTTAATCTCCTAAGTGACAATCACTGAATTATCTAAAGCCGAAAACCTGCAAAGATTCGTGGGGAGCCAGACTTCCAGAATTAAAAAACACCGCCGAAGAAGACGAAGCTCTACTCTATGAGTACATAAAACAGAATGGCGGAATTTCGGTTTCGATCACCTCCCGTATTGTGGGCGGGATTTCAGAACGCACTGTCCAGCGTCGTCTCGGCGGCATGGTAAATAAAAATCTCATCGAGATTGTCGGCACCACGAATAATTTGAAATATGTCTTAAAAAAGAATGGCGAAAGCCATAAAGCATAGGAATTTTTCATGAAATCCCGCAATCTTCATGAGGCATATTTGGCGTAACCCGCTTCGTGCCAGATCGGCAAGACTTACCCCCCAATCCCTCCACTATTTCAGTTTAAGAGTCCAAGGCGTTTAGGGCAACGGTTCATCGGACTCATTTGGGGTAATAATCTGTCAAACTCGCCCCTTGCACTAACCATAATTATAATGTATAATTAAACCACAATGGCAAAGGTGATCTGTATAACAAACCAAAAAGGTGGCGTAGGCAAGACCACGACAGCGGTCAATCTTAGCTATTATCTTGCCAGAGATAAATTTCGCACTTTACTCGTAGATTTTGACCCCCAAGGCAACGCCACCTCTGGTCTCGGAGTCGACAAAACCGACACGGCCAATCTCGGTGCCACCATGACGGAAGTCATCATGGGCGCCGCAGAAATGCCTAAATGCATTCGTCCCACCAAATACAAAAACTTCCACCTCGCGCCCGTCACCCCGGAGCTTGCCAACGCCGAAGTCGAGCTTACCAACATGGGTAAAAAATTTACTCGGCTTCGCGACGCCATCCAATCTGTTGCTGCCGACTATGATTACGTCATTATCGACCTCCCGCCATCCCTCTCTCTCCTCACCGTCAACGGCATGATCGCCGCTACCTATCTCCTTCTCCCCGTCCAAACCGAATTTTATGCCCTCGAAGGCGTCGCCCAGCTCCTCGAATCCATGAAACTCGTCATGAAACAAGCCAATCCGCACCTCAAACTTCTCGGCGTCCTCGCCACTATGTACGACAAACGCACCAGTCTCTCACCTCAAGTTTTCGCCGAAATCAAAAAATATTTCAAAACGCTCACTTTTGAAACCGCCATTCCGCGCAATGTCCGCGTCGCCGAAGCCCCGTCCCATGGCGTCCCGGTAGGGGATTACGACAAATTCAGTAAAGGCGCCAAAGCCTACCGCGATTTTACTAAAGAATTAGAGGAGAGAACCAAATGACAGCAAAAGGACTAGGTAGAGGTTTTGAAAGCCTTATTCCCACAGAGTTAATCGACGACGAGTTCGATCCCACCGCCGCCGAGGATAAAAAGTCCAGCGAGCTCAAATATCTCGAGTTGTCCGAGATCATCCGCGACGAAAACCAGCCTCGCCGCGAATTCACACCCGAAGCAATCGAGGCTCTCGCCTCGTCGATCAAAGAACACGGTGTCCTGCAACCAATCGTCGTCACCAGAGAAGATGGCAAATATAAAATCGTTGCCGGCGAACGCCGTTGGCGCGCCTCCAAGCTTGCCGGCCTAGACAAAATCCCTGCCATCGTCCGTACCCTAGATTCTCAAAATCGCCTCGAAATTTCCATTATCGAAAACGCCCAGCGCGAAGATTTAAACGCCATCGAGCTCGCCACTGCTTATGCCAAGCTCAAAACCCAGTTCAACATGAGTGCTAAAGACATCGCCACCAAAGTCGGAAAAAGCGAAGCCGCCATCCAAGGCACCATGCGCTTACTTAATCTCCCCGAAGACGTCAAAAAGACCATGGTTAAAGAGAAACTCTCCGAAGGCGTCATGCGCCCGCTCATCTCCCACGACGAAGCCACCATCAAAAAGATTCTTCCCAAAATTATCGAAGAAGGTTGGACTTCCCGCCGTGTCGAGCGCTACTTCGCCGACAATAAGAAAAAGTCTTCCGCCGCTGTCATTAAACAGAAAGCAGACCACAAACTCGAAGACGCTCTCAGCGAAAAATACGGTGTAGTTGTTAAAATCACCAACAACAACCTAACTTTCCGCTGCAAAACTGAATCAAACTTAAAGTCCCTCATTAAAAAGCTCCAATAATGTCCAAAGAATCTCCCCGCATCCAAAAAGCCGTCGAAATGGCTACCAAAGCCCACTCGGGGCAGTTTCGCAAAACCGGCGAACCCTACATTGTTCACCCGCTAGCCGTCAAAAAAATCCTCGAAGAATGGGGAATGGACGAAGACACTATCATCGCTGGCGTTCTCCACGACACCGTAGAAGATACCTCGGTCACCCTGCAAGACATTAAAACCGAATTCGGCGAAACCGTAGCGCGTCTAGTCGATGGCGTCACCAAGCTCTCCACGATTCGCAATGGCCGCCGCGACGTCGATACCTATCTCCCCGCCACCAAAGATAATTTTTTGCGTCTTATGATTGCCCTAAGCGATGACATCCGCGTCCTTATCGTCAAGCTCGCCGACCGTCTCCACAACACGCGCACTCTTTCCGCCCTCCCACCCGACAAGCAAAAGAAAATTGCCAAAGAAACCCTCGAAGTTTTTGCGCCGCTCGCCGACCGCCTCAATATGGGCCTGCTTCGCGTTGAGCTCGCCGACCTCTCGTTTAGGTATGTCGACCCCAAGCGTTTCGCCGACCTACAATCTTTACTGGAGAAGCACAATAAAACCGCCGCCAAATCACTTAAAAAAGTTGAACAGGAAGTTTCCGCCGCTCTTACTCGGGAAAAAATCAAATTCGAAATCTCCGGCCGTACCAAATCGGTCTATTCTCTCCACAAAAAACTCGCCAAGCACAACCAAAACATCGGCGAAATTTACGATCTCACAGCCTTGCGCATCATTGTTGGCGACGTTACGGATTGCTATCTCACGCTCGGCGTGATTCATTCTCTGTACACCCCAATGAACGGGCGCATCAAAGATTACATCGCCATGCCCAAGCAAAACGGCTACCAATCCATCCATACCACTGTCATTACCGGCGACAAACACATAGTCGAATTCCAAATCCGCACTCGCGAAATGCACGAATACGCCGAACGCGGTCTCGCTGCTAGTTTTTATTACAACGAACAAAAAATCACCGAAAATTACAAAAAGGGAACTATCGAACATCTCCCCACCAACCTGCTCTGGATTACCGAACTTCAAAACACCGCAGCCAAACTTCGCGAAGGCAAGAAAATCGACCTAAAAAAGCTCAAAATCAACCTTTTCGCCGACAAAATTTTCGTTTACACCCCCAAAGGCGACATCATCGACCTGCCAAAAGGCGCCTTGCCACTAGATTTCGCCTATCGCCTTCACTCCGAAATTGGCGATCACGTCATGGGTGTTAAGGTTAACGGTAAGATGAGTAACCTGAGTAAAAAATTAGAACAGGGCGACGTCGTCGAAATTCTCACTTCCAAAAACCAAACTCCCAAAGTCTCTTGGCTAGATCGTATTATCACGCCGCACGCTCGTCAAAAATTACTTCATCGACTTAATCTGCTCCAAGATCAAACTTCGCCCAAATCTATCAAACCTCGCAAACCGCGGGCAGCGAAAGCTAAAAAGGAGTCCAAATAAAAACTTATTAACAAGCACAGGGCTCACATGGTGATATTAAAAATAAATTCATAGAGATGCCCCCAAACGGCGGACAGAGTAAAAATTTTGCTCATCATTACAGCCGTTCAGAATCCGGAATCGACTAGGGCTTTATCAGATTGTTTGGAGAATCTCGGTAAATGCAATATTTCAGATAAAAACATTACAATTTACGACATGCACTTCAAATTGTCTCAAGATGAACTCAGTAAACACGATGCCATTTACGCGTGCGGCGGCAGCACCGACTACCTAGTCCGCAGGATGGACAAAATCAACTTCAAAAAACAAATCATCGATCATCCAAATAACGGCGGCATTTATGTCGGCACAAGCGCGAGAATCAAAGCCGTTTCTGGCTACCGCTCAAACGATTTCAATCTGCTTCTAAAACACGCATCGGTTCGCTGCTCAAGCGGCACCGCAACGGTAGTATGGATAACGAACGGTGCGGACGTCAATGCCGAAATGCGCATAACCGACAATCAAGCTATTTTCACTGATGATAAAAACATAACGATATTCGAATAGCTAAATCACTCAGAAGGGTATTGCCCTTTGCACGAAACACGTCGTAGGACCAAGCGAACACAAAAAAACGCCAAGATGGCGATTTTAGCAAGAAATTGGAGCCGCTGGCAGGGGTCGAACCTGTGACCTGCTCGTTACGAATGAGCTGCTCTACCAACTGAGCTACAGCGGCCTACATTTCCATTATATCACAAATATGCTATAATGGAGAAAAGAAAGGAAAAATATGTCAAAAACTAATAAAAAACAACCCCTCAAAGAAGTCGAGCAATACATCAAAAAGACCGCGTGGACCTCTGTTATTGAGTCTCTTGCCACGATATTGATCGGGATTTTTTTAATTGCTTGGCCGAGCACTATAATTCAGATTATCGCCTACATTGTTGGCGTATTTCTGTGCGTCAAAGGCGCTTATCAGATTATCAATTATTTCATTATCAAAGGTCATCACGATGTCTTCAATAACAGCCTCCTGTTCGGCATCGTATCTGCATTAATCGGCATCGCTGCCCTAGTAATGGGACCGGAGCTCGCTAGCGTTTTTCGCATCATTATCGGTATTTGGATCATCTACGAATCACTAGTCCGCATTAACATTTCCATAAAACTCAACGCCGTCGGCATTTCTGCCTGGAAATACGTCCTTATTCTCGCTCTCGTTATGCTTTTGCTCGGGGCATACATTACCTTTAGCACCAACGCTGTAGCTATTTTGATCGGCTGGGTCATGATTCTTTCTGGCGTAGCAGGCATCATTGGCGACATCATTTTTGTCCAGCACGTTAACCGTATCGCGGATAAACTCTCCAAATAACTATGAACACTATCAAGACCGACATCATCAATTTGTATCGCACCGAACGTAGCGCCTTTATTCTGATGTGCATTTCGTTCCTGTTATCTGTTGTTCTCTTGATTTTCTCCATCATCAGTCTTAATCCCGCCAGCACCGTAGTCAAAATCGGCTACGGCGACATCGGTGGCTATCGCGATGGCGTCTGGACGGATATGCTGGTTTTTCCGATTCTTGCTTGTATTTATGGCATTTTGCATAGCTTTATCGCAATCAGAGTTTATCACAAGCGTGGTGCCGGCA